>NZ_JBSFLV010000136.1:0-24304 GCF_053599215.1 Streptomyces sp. NPDC001002
GTCGCGGCTTCCGTCTTCGCGGTGGCCGGCGCGGTGGCCAGGACGGTGCTGCCCGAGCGCAACTCCATGTCGTACGCCAACGGAGGAGCATCGTGACAACAGCACGTCGTGTGGTGGGATCCATCGCGGTCACCGCAGCACTGTTCGCCGGCAGCACCGTCCTGGCCACCGCGCCGGCCACCGCGAAGACGGAAGCCGCGACCGCTCAGACCCAGGCTGCCAGCTGGGACAACAACGTCTACCTCTACTACAGCGGCTCCGACAACAGCTCCTGGAGCAAGTACGGCACGGCGGTCAACGACTTCGCGGGACACACCTTCGCGGCCGGCGGCGAGGGTCACGGCCTGAGGGTGAAGAACAACGTGTACCGCGCCTGGAACAACGACCCGAGCTTCAGGGCCCGCATCTTCTACAACGAGAACCAGAACGCCAGCGGCGACGCCCCCTACGACGACGTATGGCCCGGCGAGTCCCGCCCGCTGAACTCCGGCGTACAGAACAACAACGCCTCACTCGGCTGGTACTACGCCGGCTGATGCCTGTCCGGCCCGCCCGCGCACCGGCGGGCGGGCTCGCACCCGCACTCTGGAAGGGATACGACAGCATGCCGGCGCGACGAATTCACAGGGCTCGGCGTCTCGGGGCGGCTGTCATCCTGCTCGCCGTCACGGCGGGATGCGCGCAGGGGCAGGCGGCGGAGTCGACGCCGGCGCACCCTCCATCCGGGACGTCGACAGTGTCCGGGCCGCTTCCCGCCATCACGGTGGCGAAGGTGCTCGATGTCAGCTCCCTCGTACTGCCCGTCGAGCCCTACCTGTTCACCGATCGTCAGGTCGGGCGCCTGTTCCGGGCCAAGGCCGTACTGACCGAGTCCTGCATGCGACGCTTCGGCCACTCCTGGCCCGCCCCCACCGGCCCCATCCCGGAGACGGGCACCTTGAACCCGGCCAACACGGCGCACCGGTACGGCATCACGGACGCGGCCAAGGCAGCCCGCTACGGCTACCACCCCGTTCCCGGCTCCGTACCACCGCAGGTCAAGAACAAGCCCACGAGAGCGCAGCCGGCGCCGGAAGCAATGCTCGTTCTCCGCGGACTGCATCAGGACGGCACAGCGGCCAGCACTGACTCGCGTGGTCGTCGGCTCCCTGTGGGCGGCTGCGAGGCCGAGGCCACCAAGGCCCTGTCGGGGGACCCGCAGAAACTGGGGAACCAGCAAGTCGTCAGCGCCATCAACATCGGCAGCTACCGTGACTCACAACGCGACCCTCGCGTGGTGGCCGCCTTCCGCGCCTGGTCGCAGTGCATGAAGCAGCACAACAACGACTACACCTACGCTGACCCGACCCGAGCGCCCGGCAAGAACCCCACGTTCAACGGCCCCACGGCCGGCCCGGCCGAGCGTGCGCTCGCGAGCACGGACGTGGCCTGCAAACGGAAGACGAACGTCATCGGCGTATGGTCGGCGGTCGATGCGGCGTACGAGCGGCGAGCGATGGCCGAGAAGCAACGGGATCTCGCCGCCGTCAAGAAGGACATGCGTACCCAACTGGCCAACGCCGACCAGGCATTGGCCGGGCGACGGGCGCACACGGCCTCTCCGGCCAGCTGACCGAACCCTGCGCTCTACCGGCGGACTGCCGAGATCAGTCCACCGGGCCCCTCGTCGTGCTGCGGCGGAGTGCTTATCGGCCGGCCGTAGGCGGCAGCGCGCTCGCGCAGGGTGTTGCTGCCGGCCTCCCAACCGTGCCCGGCCAGCCAGCCCACCGGGTCGTCGGGCATCTCCGAGACCCACATGGACGCCGCCGAGCCCGGCACGGCATCAGGGCCGAAGCGCTCGATCACGCCGCGCGAGCCCAACGTCAGGCCCATCCGGCTGCCTGCCGCCGACTGCGCGCCGATCCGGGCCAGCAGCAATTCCACCGCGTCCTCGGGCAGATAGATCAGCAGACCCTCGGCGATCCACACCGTCGGCGCCGCCGGATCGTGCCCCGCGGCGACCAGCGCGGCCGGCCAGTCCTCACGGAGATCCACCGCCACGGTGATCCGCTCGCAGCGCGCGACAGCCCGCTCCTGGCGCAGCACCGAAGCCTTGAAGTCCAGTGGCACGGCGGTGTCGACCTCGAACAGCCGGGTGCCTTCGGGCCAGTCCATCCGGAAGGCCCGGCTGTCCATCCCGGCGCCGAGCAGCACCACCTGCCGGACCCCGGACGCGCAGGCCTGCCGCAACAAGTCGTCGAGGAACCTCGTCCTGATGACGATGGAGAACGCCACACCCAGCCGACGGCGTCGTGCGGCCTCGTCAGCGGGCGGCGGCGAGGAGGGCCACAGGCCGCCGGCGGCGGCGAAGGCCTGTGCCAGCGGATCGCGGAACAGGGCGTCCTCCCGCTCGCTCTCCAGCGCCCGCACCCTGGCCACCCCTACCGCCGTGGCCCACACGCCCGACGGCTCCACCCGCTCCTGCTCATCAGTCACCACGCCAGCCTAAGACTGTCCCGTAAATGATCTCCGAGGGGTGTCGGGGCTCCGAAGTCTCCTCTGGGTGCCGTCCGCCCGACGGCCCTCACCGTGAGACCCCGGCTCGAATCCTCAGGCATCGAGCACGGCGCGCGCCTCGATCACGGCCTCCAGCAGAGCGTCGACGTGTTCGTTGCGGGTGGTGTAGTTGTTCACCGCCGCTCTCAGGTAGGTCTCGCCGTTGGGGTGGCAGACCGTGAGGTGGAAGTCGCCGCGCGCCACCACCGCGCGGTGCAGTCGCTCGGTGTACTTGGCCAGATCCACACCCTCCCGTTCAGGGACCGCGCGGAAACAGCAGATCGGAACGACCGGGTCGGCCAGGAGTTCGAGACCGTCGGTGGCACGCACCCGCTCGGCCAGGTGTCGGGCGACATCCAGGTTGCCCAGCAGCAGCTCCGCATAGCCCTCTCGACCGAGGTGACGCATGGCCAGCCACAGGCCCAGCGACTTCCACGGACGTGCGCCGTCCGGGCCCAGGAACACGAAATCGGTACGGTCGTCGTGGTTCCAGTAGTGCGCCTGGTCGGCGAAGCTCGCGGAGAGCCGCTGCGCGTCACGGACCAGCAGGCACCCCAACCCGTACGGCACGAACATCCACTTGTGCGGATCCAAGGTGACCGAGTCCGCCGCCGCCAGTCCCGTGAACACCTCCCGTGTACGCGGGAGACCGGCGAACACCGCCGCCGCGGCACCGTCCACGTGGAACCACATGGCGTGCTCCGCCGCGACTTGCGCCAGATCTGCCAACGGATCGATCGCACCGGTCGCCGTGGCCCCCGCCAGACCGACCACGGCGACCGGCCGCTGCCCTGCCCGTACATCGGCACCGATCCGCTCGCGCAGTGCCGCGACATTCATACGCCCCGCACGGTCGGTCGGCACGACGCGCAGCGCCTCACGCCCCATACCGAGGAAGTCCAGAGCCCTGGAGATGGAGTAGTGCAGCTCGGCGGAGACATACACGGTGCCGCCGCCCGTGATCCCCTTCTCCCGTACCGCCTCTCCCAGCACGGCGTCCCGGGCGAGCTTCAACGCGGAGATGTTGGCCATCGTCCCGCCCGTGGTGAAGATGCCGCCGGGGACGGTCGCGGTCGGGTAGCCGATGAAGTCCGCCACCCAGGACAGTGTCTCCGTCTCCATGGCCGTGGCGGCCGGCCCCATCCGCCAGGCCGCCGGACTCTGATTGAGCAAGGAGGCGATGCTGTCGCCGAGGACGGCCACCGGCAGCGGCCGCGGGTGGAAGTAGCCGAAGTACTGCGGGTGGGCCCCGTTGAGATACCCGCGTTCCAGGACCGTCGAAGTGATCTCCGTCAGCAGTTCGGGAAGCGGGGTGCCACGCTCCGGAGCCGCCCCCGCGACGCGTGAGCGCTCGTAGAACGCCTCGTCGTCACTGGTGACCGGCCGTGTCCACGGAGTGCGCTGGGTATCGAGCAGCGTATCGAGGTGCGGGCGTACGGCGTCGATGAGGCGGTCCCAGTCGGTGTACGACTCGCGGGAGAACTCGGGCATCTCGGCCTCTCGGTCAGCGGTCAGCGGTGAGTGGTCAGTGATCGGACGGCGGCGCGGTCGCGAAGAACTCGCCGGCCTCGCTGGTGAGTTGTGAGCGGACCAGCCACAGTTCCGGATACAAGCGCTCGGTGGAGAGCTTCGCCAGTACTTCGATGGGTGTTCCGGCCACGCCCACCGCGTCGACGCCGACCATCCGCTCGACCACCTTCAGGTGGCGTGTGCGCCACAGCATGCAGTCGCTGTCGAGGTCGACGAGGCACTCCGCGAGCTGGTACAGGTCCTCGAACTCGGTGTGGCGCGTGTACAGCTCGCGCAGCTCGACGGGCCGGCGCGCCATCAACGCGGCGAACTCCTCCCCCAGCGACCGGGCACATCTCCGGGTACGCGCCCATCCCGGCGAGGAGAACCCGGATCCGTCCTCCAACTGTGTCCGGATCTTCTGGTACGACCACGGCGGAATGTGGTCGAGGACGTCGAGTTGTCCTGTGAGGTTCGCCAGGTAGGAATGGATCCGGCGCAGGTGCCGCACGGCCGAGAGAACGGCATCGGAGCGGGTCGCGGAAACCGCGGACTCCAACTCGTGCGCGGTGAGCTTCAGCCACAGTTCCGACGACTGCTGGACGACTATGAAGATCATCTCGTCCGGGTCGACGAGCCCGGCCGCGTCCTTCTGTAAGCCGAGTAACTCATCCGTGCGCAAGTAGCGTTCGTACGCCGTCGAGTTCCCACTCCGCCGCCCTGGCATCCGGGTGACCCTCCCCATCGCACACGGACACGGCCGTCCGTGCCGACTGATGGACCACCAGCCACAGAAGACTCGAGCACCCTCACGGCCGACGGACGACCAATGTGATCATCGCCGGTGAACACTCCGTTGCCGCGTACCAAACCGGCACCAGGACCGACCTCCGCCCGGGCCACTGCGACTTACGAAGGCCGGGTGGGACAATTCGCCGTTCTCGGCATGTCCGTGGCCGAGCTGCGCAACCGGTAGACGCCGTCCGGCAACGCTCTGTCCGTGCTCCGAAAAACACCGGCGCCCCGTCCGAGATCGTAGATCATAATTGTCTCGGTGGAGAGACGCTCAGCTGTTCAACCGATGCCTTACCGCAGTTGAACAATGAAATCGGTCACCTTCCGGAATACCCCCGAGGGAGACGTAGACTCTGTAGCGGCCACGTACCACAGGGGGTTGTCGCCGGTTTATACCCTTGCCCTCACGGTTCTCCCTCTTTCCTAATCGATGCCGCAGGAGCGTCATGCCCCACGTTCGCACCAACGGAATCCAGCTCTCCTACCAACGCTCCGGCCGCGGAAAGAGCGTGCTCTTCATCATGGGTTCGGCGGCTTCCGGTCGCGTGTGGACGATGCATCAGACACCGGCCGTGATGCGGGCCGGATATGAGGCGGTCACCTTCGACAACCGCGGGATCCCGCCGTCCGACGCGCCGGCCGGCCGGTATGCCCTCGCCGACCTCGTCGAGGACACGAAAGGGCTGATCAAGGGGCTGGACCTGGCACCCTGCCATGTCGTCGGCACCTCTCTGGGAGCCATGATCGCGCAGGAGATGGCTGTCGAAGGGCCGGATCTCGTCCGTAGCGCCGTGCTGATCGCCACTCGCGGCAGGACGGACGCCTTCCGCGAGGCGCACACGCTGGCGGACCGCGCGCTGCGTGAAAGCGGAATACGGCTCCCGCCCCGCTACGAGGCTGTCACGTCGGTTCTTCAGATGCTGTCGCCCACGACGCGGAACGACGACAACGCGGTGTCGGCGTGGCTGGACCTGTTCGAGCTGGCGGACTCCGAGAGCACGGCCGCCGGACAGGCCTGGGCCGATATCGTCGACGACCGCCGTGACGTATTGCGGGAGATTTCCGTGCCGTGCCGGGTCATCGCCTTCACGGACGACGCCGTCACCCCACCGAAGCTGTGCGCCGAGGTCGCCGACGCCATACCCGACTGCGATCTGGTGGAAATACCGGACTGCGGCCACCTCGGCTATCTGGAACGTCCCGCGGAAGTCAATTCCGCGATCGTCGAATTCCTCGACAAGAACTGACTCCCCGACCAGAACTGACCGAAACCGATTCCCGTCGTGAGGTTCCACCATGGGCGTGCGAGACATCGAATACGTTGAGCTGTACGCGAGCGAGAGGAAATCCGCGTTTGATTATTTCGTGTCGTCCATGGGCTTCGCGGCCGTCGCGGAGTCCGAGGGACGCGACACGCGTTCCGTGCTGCTGCGGCAGGGCGGGGTGCAGATCCTGCTGACCACGGGCCCGGGGACCCGGGAGTTCCTGGAGGTGCACGGCGACGGGATCGCCGACATCGCCGTGACGTGCGACGACGTCGACGCCACGTACGACGCGGCGCTGGCGGCCGGCGCCCGGAGCGTCGACGGCTCGGGTTCCGCCCGGTCGGTGACCGGCTTCGGCGGGGTCCGCCACACGCTGTTGCCCGTCGGTGCGTCCGGCTCGGACGGGCTGCCACCGGACCGTGCGTGGACGGCCGCGGCGGACACGGGATCCGCGACGGGTTCGGTCCCCGCCCCGGCTGCGGCGGGCGGGCGGATCTCGTCGCTGGACCATGTCGCGGTGTGTCTGGAGGCGGGGACGCTGGCAGACTACAAGCAGTTCTACGCCGAGGCGTTCGGGCTCGCCCTCTACTCCGCGGAGTACGTGGCGTTCGGTGACCAGGCGATGGACTCCCTCGTGGTGCGCAGCGCCTCGGGCGGCGTGACGTTCACCCTCATCGAGCCGGACAAGAAGAAGAGCGCGGGGCAGATCGACGCGTTCCTCGACCGCAACAACGGTTCCGGGGTCCAGCATCTGGCCTTCCTGGTCGACGAGATCGTGCCCGCGGTGCGTGAACTCGGCGACAGGGGCGTGCAGTTCCTCAGCACACCCGGTGCGTACTACGACCTCCTGGGCAAGCGGTTCCCGGAGATGGGCGAGGAGATAGCGGAGCTGCGGTCGGCCCATGTGCTGGCGGACCGCGACGAATGGGGCTATCTGCTGCAGCTGTTCACCCGCTCCCCCTATGAACACAACACCCTCTTCTACGAGTTCATCCAGCGGCGCGGCTCCCGCGGATTCGGCAGCTCCAACATCAGGGCGCTGTACGAGGCGGTCGAGCGCGGCCGGCTGGCGGCGGAATGAGCACCGAGTCTCTCGCCACGGGCGTACCGGACGCTCTGACCCTCGACGAGTTCGCCGAGCTGGCACGCGCCCAAATGGCCGCACCCGTATGGGACTTCATCAGCGGCGGGGCCGGTGAGGAGCGGACTCTCGCAGCGAATCTGGCGGCTTTCGACCGGCTGGGACTACGGCCCCGGGTGCTGGCCGGCACCGGAGCGCCCGACACGGCGACGACCGTCCTCGGCCGCGTCTGGCCCGCGCCGGTGGCGATCGCGCCGCTGGCCTATCACACGCTGGCCGACCCGGAGGGCGAGGTGGCCACCGCCCACGCGGCGGGTGCGGCCGGGGTGCCGTTGGTGGTGAGCACGTTCGCGGGCCGGACCTTCGAGGAGATCGCCGCCGCTTCTTCCGCCCCGCTGTGGCTCCAGGTCTACTGCTTCCGGGACCGGGACACGACCCGGCGGCTCATCGAGCGGGCCGGGCGGGCCGGGTTCGAGGCGCTGGTCCTCACCGTGGACGCACCCCGGCTGGGCCGGCGGCTGCGCGATCTGCGCAACGGCTTCCGGCTGCCCGCGGGTGTCGAACCGGCCAACCTGGCCGACGCCGACTACTCCTCGCCGAGCGGCCACGCCCTGGCGGAGTTCGATCCGGCGCTCGACTGGTCCGTACTGGAGTGGCTGCGAGCGGTGAGTCCGCTGCCGGTCCTCCTCAAGGGCGTCCTCGGCGCCGCCGACGCACGCCGGGCGGTCGACACGGGCGCCGACGGCATCGTCGTGTCGAACCATGGGGGCCGTCAGCTCGACCGCGCTCCGGCGACGGCGGACGTACTGCCGGAGATCGCGTCGGAGGTCGCCGGGGCGTGCCCGGTGCTGCTGGACGGCGGGGTGCGCCGGGGCTCAGACGTGCTGGCGGCGCTGGCGCTGGGCGCCGACGCGGTCCTGCTGGGACGGCCGGTGCTGCACGGACTGGCGGCGGCCGGTCGGGAGGGCGTCACCCAGGTGCTGGACATCGTGGTCGACGAACTGTCCGACGCGATGAGCCTGACCGGCACCGCCACCATCGCCGACGCGGGCCCCGACCTGCTGTGGACGCAGACGGTGCCGGGTCCGCCAGCGAGGGATACAGCCCCGGAGGTTCACGCCCAACCGGCCCTGCGCGGCGCCCAGTCAGTCGTACGGGATGCCGGGCCCGTCCGGAGTGCCGGCATCGGCGCGCGGTTGTCCGTGCGGGATCTGCACGCGAGTCTGAGCGATCCGCTGCTGGACACCATGAATTTCCTCAACGAGATCACCCACCGCTATCCGGACGCGATCTCCTTCGCGCCGGGCCGCCCCTACGACGGCTACTTCGACGTCGAGCAGATCTTCACCCACCTGCGCGGCTACCTCGACCATCTGGCGGCGGAGGGCCGTTCGCCCGCCGAGATCCGGGACACGCTGTTCCAGTACGGCCCGACCGGCGGCCGCATCCGCGAGGTGATCGCCGACTGGCTGCGCAAGGACGAGGGCATCGACGTAGCGCCGGAGTCGATCGTGGTCACGGTGGGCTGCCAGGAGGCGATGGTTCTCGCATTGCGCGCGCTGATCGCGCACCCCGACGACGTCGTGATGGTGGCGACCCCCTGCTACGTCGGCATCACGGGCGCGGCCCGGATCCTGGACCTGCAACTCGCCGGGGTCGCGGAGCGGGCCGACGGTCTGCGGGTCGCCGACGTGGAGGCCGCGGTGCGCGCCGAGCGGGCACGCGGGCGGCGGCCCCGGGCGTTCTATGTGGTGCCGGACCACGCGAACCCCTCGGGTCACACGATGTCCCTGGAGACCCGGCACGCGCTGCTCGACCTGGCGGAGCGGCTGGACATCCTGTTGCTGGAGGACAGCCCCTACCGATCGGTCAGTCCTGGGCCGCAGTTGCCGACGCTCAAGTCCCTCGACCGCGGCCGGCGGGTGGTCCATCTCGGGTCGTTCTCCAAGACGCTGTTCCCCGGTGCGCGGGTGGGGTTCGCGATCGCCGACCAGCCGGTGGACGGTGCCGGTCTGCTCGCCGACGAGCTCGCCAAGATCAAGAGCATGGTCACGGTGAACACGTCACCGTTGAGCCAGGCCGCGGTCGCGGGCATGCTGCTCGCCGCCGACGGACACGCCTCGCGGCTCAACACCGAGACGTCGGCGCACTACGGCAACGCGATGGCGGCCACCCTGCGGCGGCTGGACGCGTGCTTTCCCGCCGAGCGCCGGGCCGCGCTGGGGCTGGACTGGACCCGGCCGAGCGGGGGGTTCTTCGTCGCCGTGAACGTCCCCTTCTTCGCCGACAACGCGGCACTCGCGCGCTCCGCGCAGGACTTCGGCGTGATCTGGACGCCGATGTCGTACTTCTACCCGACCGGCGGCGGCGAGCGTGCCGTGCGCCTGTCCACCAGCTATCTGAGCCAGGCCGAGATCGACGAGGGCGTCGGCCGGCTGGCCCGCTTCATCGAGGCCGAGGCCGAAGCAGAGGCCCGTTCCTAGGCCCAGGCCGGACCGCATCCCGACACCGAAACCGAGAAAGGACGACCGTCATGGTGACCGCTGCATTCGCACCGCGCGGCAAGCCCCGTATGTGGGGGTGGACGTTCCGATGACCACCGAGCTCCAGGAGCCGGCTCCGGCCGCCGTCCCGCCCCTCGCCGGTCCCCCCGCCCCGCGGATCGTCGGGGTGGGGACGGCTGTTGCCGGGGACCCCTATTCGCAGGGCGAGTTGCTCGACATGCTGGAGATCAGCGACCCGAAGATCCGGTCGGTGTTCCTCAACAGCGCGATCGACCGCCGTTTCCTGTCCGTCCCGCCGCCCGACGCGGACGGGGTGCGGGCGCCCGAGGTGCAGGGCGAACTGCTCGCCAAGCACAAGCGGCTCGCTGTCGACATGGGGTCCCGTGCCCTGCAGGAGGCGCTGAAGAGCGCGGGTCTGGATCTGTCGCAGGTCGACTATCTGTGCTGCGTGACGACGACGGGTTTCCTCACGCCGGGGCTCAGTGCCCTGCTCATCCGCGGCATGGGGATCGATCCGGCGTGCCATCGCGTGGACGTGGTGGGGATGGGCTGCAACGCGGGCCTCAACGCCCTCAACTCCACGGCCGCCTGGGCGTCCGCGCATCCCGGCCGGGTGGCCGTGATGGTGTGCGCGGAGGCGTGTTCGGCGGCGTACGTCCTGGACGGGACGATGCGCACCTCGGTGGTGAACAGCCTGTTCGGGGACGGCGGCGCGGCCATCGCGCTGGTGGCGCCGACCGGTGACGGCGGTGAAGTGGTGCCGCAGGGGCCGCGGGTGCTGTCGTTCGCGAGCCATATCGTCACCGACGCCCTGGAGGCGATGCGGTACGACTGGGACGACGCGCAGGGCAGGTTCAGTTTCTTCCTGGCACCGGACATCCCGTACGTGGTCGGCGCGCACGCCGAGCGGGTCGTGGACCGGCTGCTGTCCGGCGCCGGGCTGCGCCGCAGCGACATCCGGCACTGGCTGGTGCACTCCGGGGGCAAGAAGGTCATCGACGCGGTCCGGGTCAATCTCGGCCTGACGCGTCACGATGTGCGCCACACCACCGGGGTGCTGCGTGACTACGGCAATCTGTCGAGCGGTTCGTTCCTGTTCTCCTACGAACGGCTGCTCATGGAACGGGAGACCCGGGCCGGCGATTTCGGCGTCCTGATGACGATGGGTCCCGGCTCCACGATCGAGACGGCGCTGGTGCAGTGGTGACGGGGGCAGCGATGGGCGAGGACGATCTGGTGATCCGTGTCGACGGCGAACTGCCGCTGTCGGCCGCGCCGTTGGCGGCCGTCGGCGCGGTGTGCGACCGCGCCGAGGACGGCGCAGGCGACAGCGTGGTGATCGTATACGTTTCGGGCGCGCCCGAGGAGGCGTGGACCGACGGCGCGACGGTGGCTCTGGTCAGCCGATGGGAGCGGGCACTGCGCCGCCTCGAACGGCTACCCGCCGTGACGGTGGCGGTGGTCGAGGGCGACTGCGGCGGCCTGGCCCTGGACGCGCTGCTGGCCACGGACTTCCGTATCGCCACTCCGTCGGCCCGACTGCGGGTGGCCACGCCGTCGGGGGCGACCTGGCCGGGGATGTCGCTGTACCGGCTCGCCCGGCAGAGCGCGAGTGCGGAGGTCCGCCGGGCCCTGCTCTTCGGGACGCCCTTGGACGCGCCGACGGCGCTGGCGGCGCACCTGGTCGACGAGGTGACCGACGACGTGGCGGGCGCCCTGGCGGCGACGGCCGGACGGTCCACCGGAATCCCCGGCGCCGAACTGGCCATCAGACGCCAGCTGTCCCTCGACGCGAGGACCACCGGCTTCGAGGACTCCCTCGGCACGCATCTGGCGGCCTGCGATCGCGCGCTGCGCCGTACGACGTCGGAGGTACCGTCGTGACGACCGCCGGCCACCGCCCACCACCAACTGCCGTCCGCAGCACGGGCGGTGGCCCCATACCGGTCGCGGAACCGGTCGCGGAACCGCTCGCGATGCCCTACGACGATCCCCTCGCCGTCCCCGCCGATCTCGCCGGCGCACGGCGCACCGTCGCCGACGCGGCCGAGCGCGCGCGGGTCGTGCTCGCCGCCCTGCCCGCTCCCGCGGAGCGGTCGGCTCGGGAGCGGGGCGCCGCCGATGCGGCCAAGGCCGAGGTGCGGGCCGCGCGGGCGGCGTTCCTGGACGTGCATGTCGACGCGGTGTACGACGAGCTCACCGCTGGACGCACCCGGGAGTTGCGTCTGGCCGAGCTGGCCACGGCGGCGGCCGAGCGGTTTCCCGAACTGGTTCCCGGCCATGCGGAGTTGGCGGCTGAGCGGAGTCGGCGGCAGGCCGACAAGGAGGGCCTGGAGATCGATCAGGGGATCTTCCTCGGCGCCGTTCTGGGGTCGGCCCGGGCCGGCCGGCATCTGCTGGACGCCATGCTGCGGCCCACCCCGCGGGCCCTCGCGCTGCTGCCGGAGTTCGAACGGACCGGCGTGGTCGGCCTCGGACCTGTGCGGCTGGAGCGGACGGGCGATGCCGCACGGATCACGATGTGCCGGGACGACTGTCTGAACGCGGAGGACGACGAGCAGGTCGAGGCCATGGAGACCGCGGTCGACCTGGCGCTGCTGGATCCTTCGGTGCGGGTCGGTCTGGTGCGGGGCGGGGTGATGAGCCATCCCCGCCACCGGGGCCGACGGGTGTTCAGCGCGGGCATCAACCTCAAGTCGCTGGACGCCGGGTCGATCTCGCTCGTCGGTTTCCTGCTGCGGCGCGAACTGGGCTACATCCACAAGCTGTTGCGCGGAATCCGGGTCGACGACGGGGTGCCGTGGCACTCCGGTGCGGTCGAGAAGCCGTGGGTCGCGGCGGTGGACGGCTTCGCGATCGGCGGCGGGATGCAGCTGCTGCTGGTCTTCGACCACGTGATCACCGCGTCCGACGCGTACTTCAGCCTCCCCGCGGCGAAGGAGGGCATCATCCCGGGGGCCGCCAACTTCCGGCTGCCCCGCTGCTGCGGACCCCGGCTGGCCCGCGAGATCGTCCTGTGCGGGCGTACGCTACGGGCGGGTGAGCCAGCCGCCCGTACCCTCACCGACGAGGTCGTGGAGCCCGACGAGATGGACGCGGCCGTGGAGCGGAGCCTGAGCCTGCTCGCGGGCCCGGCGGTGGTCGCGAACCGCCGGATGCTGAATCTCACCGAGGAGAACCCGGACGAACTCCGGCGCTACATGGCGGAGTTCGCCGTCCAGCAGTCGCTCCGCCTCTACGGCGACGACGTGATCGACAAGGTCGGCCGTTTCGCGGCCCATGTGTGATCCACCGGCTCGCCGGCCCACGCGGCCGGTGACGACGCCCGGTCAGCTGTGGTCGGCCCGACGGCCACCGCCGGCCGGGCATTTCGACGTGCCCCGAAAGGTTTGCGGATATGGGCATCGCCTGATAAGCGATGCCCGCTTTGCCGCTTTCCAACCGATTGCGCGGAGGTGATACTCCAGAACCCGGATGTCGTCACCTGTGAGAACAGAGAACGCCCTCGACAGTCGCGCCGCATATTGTGACCATTACAGGGGTGTGAATGACTCCGCATCTTCACTCTTGCCGAGCAGAAGCGATCACCGGATCAGGGGGTTGCCCAGGGGCACGACAAATACGAGGAACGGCGCCATCGGGTCGCGCGGAAGCAGTCCCGCGTCTTCCCGAGTGTCCAATCCGACAGACGGGGGTGTTCGTCGTGAATCAGATTCAGTCAGACGTCAGGCCAGGTGTCCCACCAGTCATGCTGGCCTCCGTCTCCAGACGTAAATTCGTGGAGCTGCCGATTGTCTCATTGCTGCCCGCCGACTCGCCCCGGCTTGCCGGAATCGACCCGGAACACGTGGCGAGGCTGGCCGAACTGGACGATCCGCTGCCTCCCGTGATCGTGGACCGACGTACTTTACGCGTCGTGGACGGGATGCACCGGCTCCTCGCCGCGCTGACGCGGGGCCGCAGCACGATCGACGTGGAGTTCTTCGACGGCACCGACGACGAGGCGTTCCTGCGCGCCGTCTCGGCGAACGTGACGCACGGTCTGCCGTTGTCACCGACCGACCGCCGCGCGGCCGCCGCACGGATCATGGCGGCACAGCCGGGCATGTCCGACCGGGCCATCGCGCGCGCCTCCGGGCTCAGCGCGAAAACAGTGGCGGCGATCCGCCGCCGTTCGACCGACGCGATGCCGCAGTTGAACGCGCGGATCGGCGCGGACGGCAAGGTGCGTCCGCTCAACGCGGCGGAGGGCCGGCGCCGGGCCGCGGAGGTACTGGCCGCACGCCCTGCGGCATCACTGCGGGAGGTCGCCCGGATCGCGGGGATCTCGCCGGCGACGGTCAGCGACGTACGCAAGCGGCTGCGGTCGGGCCGGGAGCCGGTGCCTGCTGCGGTCGCCGAGCCGGAGTCCGCGGGCGGTCAGGACGGGCCGCGGGCCGCCTCGCGGGCGGTCGTGCCCGCACAGGTGAGCCGGGCCGCGGAGGCCGACCCGCAGGACCGCAGAGCCGCCGAGGTCCAGGACAGCGTGTCGCAGCCGGAGCTCGTCGCGGCGATGAACAAGCTGCTGCGCGACCCGTCGCTGCGGCACAAGGAGGAAGGACGGCACCTGCTGCGCCTCCTGCAGCAGACCGCCCTCGCCCCGGACAAGTGGGACGGCCTCATCACGGCCGTACCGCCGCACTCCGGGGCGCTGATCGGCAGGTTGGCACGGCACTGCGCGGAGTCGTGGCTGCGGTTCGCGCAGGATCTGGACGACCATGTCTGTTCCACGTCCGGCAGCACGGCCTCGGGGTGAGCCGACATCCCGGTACGGCGATCCGCTGATCGACCGTGACGCCTTCACTGCCCGGTGGCCCCCGCCACCGGGCAGTGTCATGTACGGCCAAGGTCGCGCCGATGTTCCGCGGCAGTGCTACCGCACGGGCCAGCCCTGCCCGCGCAATGACGCCTCCAGCTCGGGCGCGTTGCTCTGGGCCACGGCCAGGTGGACGAGGCCACTGGGCTGCGCGGCGGAGTGCTCCAGGCGGACGTCCTCGATGTTCACGCCGGCCCGGACGGCGTCCATGAACAGCCGGGCCAGTTCCCCGGGCCGGTCGCTGATGGGCACGGCCACCGTCTCGTAGCGCACCGCGCCCGAGCCGTGCTTGCCCGGGATCCGGGCCCGTCCCGCGTTGCCCTGACGCAGCAGGTCCTCGACGGTACGGGCTCCGCCCGCGCGTTTGTCCTCGTCGGTGGCCGCCAGTGCGCGCAGACCGGCGACGGCGTCGGTGAGGTCCGCGGCCAGCGCGTCGAGGAGATCGGCGACGGCCTCCGCGTTGGCGCTGAGGATGTCCACCCACAGACGGGGATCGGATGCCGCTATCCGGGTCAGATCACGGATTCCGGGCCCGGCCAGGCTCACCGCCCGGTCCTCGGCCCGGTCCAGCTGGCCCGCGACGAGGCTCGCCACGACGTGCGGCGCGTGCGAGACCAGGGCGACGGCCCGGTCGTGCGCGGTCGCGCCCATCACCACCGGGACGGCGCCGCACAGCGACACCAGTTCCAGCACGGTGTTCAGCGTCTCCGTGTCGGTGTCGGCGGTCGGCGTGAGCACCCAGCTGCACTGCTCGAACAGGTCCGCGCGCGCGGCCAGCGGCCCGCTGCGCTCGGCGCCGGCCAGTGGATGCCCGCCGAGGTAGTGCGCGGTGTCGCAGGCCAGCGCCAGGGCGTCCTGCTGCGGCCCCGCCTTGACGCTGGCGACATCGGTGTAGTGCCGTGCCACGCCCTCCGCCTGCAGGTCGGCCAGGACACCTCCGACCAGCGCGGGTGGTACAGCGAGCACCGCGAGGTCCACCGGTCCTGCCGGGGCCTGGAGCACGCCGGCGCCCAGCGAGGCCGCGGTGCGCACCGCCGCCGGATCGGTGTCCCGCAGGTGGACGGCGACGCCCTTGCCGTGCAGCGCGAGCGCCACCGACGTGCCTATCAGTCCGGTACCGACCACAACAGCCGAGAGCATGACACCACACGTCCCTTTCCTGGACTACCAGGGCTTCCTGGACTTCCTCGGATTCCTTCGATTTTCAAGCTTCGTGGAATTCGTCATTCCGGCTGCCGGAATCGGGGAGCGGCGACCATGGGACGCGGGTTCGTTGCTGTAGTCACCCATTTGTCTTGATGTCATAGCGGGATTCCAACCATTCCGAAATGGCCCGCCCCACGAGCTCCAGCATTTCCGGGCGCACCATGTCGGTGTGCCGGCAGGGAATGGGAATCTCCCGCACCTCCCCGGTGACGTACGGCACCCACCTTTCGGAATTCGACGCTCCGCCTGACGGTTCACCGCCCGTCGCGGCGAGCAGCAGGACGTCGCCCTCGAAGTGGCCCAGTTCGTGCCCGTCCCTGATCTCCATGTTGTTCTGGAAGAGCCGCGCGAAGAGCATGACCTCCTCGTCCGAGAACCCGCTGAGCACCTCGCCCAGTTCGGCCCGGATCACCTCCGCCCACAGCTCGGGGCCGGCCGGCGGCTCTTCGGCCGGGACGTCCTCGGAACCTGTCGGCTCCGCGTCCGTCGGCTCCGGGGCCGGCTCCGCCGGATAGGCGTCCATGAAGATCAGGTCCACCGGCTCGCCCTGGGCCCGCAGTTGTACGGCCACCTCGTGGGCCGGGACTCCGCCGAAGGAGAAGCCCAGCAGGACGTAGGGGCCGTTGGGCCGGACCCTGCGGATCTGCTCGACGTAGTCGGCAGCCATCTCCGTGAGCGACCGCGCGAACGGGGTCGTCCCGTCCAGGCCGCGGGCCTGCACGCCGTAGAGCGGGTAGTCGGCGTCGATGTGCCGGGCCAGCGGCAGGTAGCACCAGCTCAGACCGCCGCCCGGGTGCAGGCAGAACACGGCGGGGCCCTCGCCCTGGGGGCGGATCGGGAGCACGACGCGGAGGGAGTCGCGGACCGAGGAGAGGTTCAGGGTGGTCAGCAGGCCGCCGACCGTGGGGCTCGCGACCACGTCGCGGACCGCCACCGAGACCCCGCGGGCCCGCAGCCGTTCCACCAGGGAGACCGTGAGCAGTGAGTGTCCGCCGAGGGCGAAGAAGTCGTCGTCCACGCCGACCGACTCGACGCCGAGGACGTCGGCGAAGGCCTCGCACATGATCTGTTCGAGCATCCCGACGGATCCACGGGTGGCCCGCTCGGTGCCCGAGCCGGAGTAGTCGGGGGCGGGCAGTGCCCGGCGGTCGACCTTTCCGTTCACCGTCAACGGCAGCGCGTCCAGCAGGAGTACGGCCGAGGGGACCATGTAGTGCGGCAGCAACTCGGCGGCCTGGGCGCGGACCCGGGCGGCCAGTTCGTCGCGATCGGCGTCCGGTGCGGGCACGAGGTAGGCGACGAGCCGGTTGTCGCCGGGGGTGTCCTCCCGTACGACGACCGCGGCCTGGGCGACGCCCGGCAGGGCGGCGAGGACCGACTGCACCTCGCCGGGCTCCACCCGGAAGCCGCGGATCCGGACCTGGTCGTCGACGCGGCCGGTGAAGACCAGCTCGCCGTCGGCGGTCCAGCGCACCCGGTCCCCGGTGCGGTACATCCGCTCCCCCGACCCGAACGGGTCGGCGACGAACCGCTGCCCGGTCAGGTCGGGCCGGCCGATGTAGCCGCGCCCCAACTGTGCCCCGGCTACGTACAGTTCACCGGTCACACCCACCGGCACCGGCCGCAGCCGGTCGTCGAGGACGTACAGGCGGGTACGGGGGTTGGGCGTGCCCATCGTGACCTCGGGAGCACCGGGTTCCAGCCGGCGGGTGGACACGATGACCGTGGTCTCGGTCGGGCCGTACACGTTGACCAGCCGCCGGCCCGGTCCCCACGCGTCGACCAGGGACGCCGGGATCTGTTCCGCGCCGACGAACACGGTCGACAGCCCGGGGAACGCGGCCGGGTCGAGTGTCGCCAGCACCGACGGCACCATGACCATGGACGAGGCGCCGGTCTCGGCCGCCAGCCGGGCCAGCAGCGCGGGTTCGGTCCGCTGTGCCGGGGTCGCGACCACGAGCGCACCGCCCGAGGACAGGGTCACCGCCACGTCGAGCACCGACGCGTCGAAGCTGAACGAGGTGAACTGCAGTACCCGGACGCCTGGTTGCGGGCAGTACGTCGGCCCGAGCGCGGCCACCAGACCGGCCAGGCTGTCGTGCGGGACGGCCACGCCCTTGGGGCGGCCGGTCGAGCCGGAGGTGTAGATCACGTACGCAAGTCGGGCCGGCGCGTGCCGTACCGCCGGCGGGCCGGACGGCAGGGCGTCGAGCGCCCGCACCACGTCGGGGTCGTCCAGGCACACCACCCGGTCCAGCGCCAGGTCCGCGACCAGTTCACGGTGACCGAGCACCAGGTCCGCGCCGCTGTCGGCAACGATGAACTCCAGCCGCTCCGCCGGGTATTGGGCGTCGAGAGGCAGATAGGCCGCGCCCGCCTTCCAGGCCGCGAGGACACCGGCGAGCAGCTCGGGGCCACGTGGCAGGCAGAGCCCCACCACGGACTCCTCGCCGACGCCCGCGTCCCGCAGATACCGGGCCAGGCGGTTGGCCCAGGCGTCCAGTTCGGCGTACGACACCTCCGTCCCGTCGCAGATCACGGCCGCGGCGTCCGGGGTGCGGGCGGCCTGTGCCTCGAACAGTTCGGGCACGATGGCGCGCGGGGCCGGGCCCCCGATGTCGTTCCAGGTCACGAGGAGGCGGTGGCGTTCGGCCGCGTCGAGCACGTCGATCGTGTCGAGCGGGGTGTCCGGCGCGCCGTCGAGGCCGGCCTCCAGCGCTCCGACCAGGCCGTCGACGGCGGTGCCGAGCAGGCCGCACACCGCGTCGGCGTCGACCTGGGCGACCGCGTCCACGGTGATCCCCAGCGCGTCCCCGTCGTCGTCGACCGTGACGGCGAGGGGATAGTTGGTGCGCTCCCGCATGTACACGGTCCTGATGCCACCGCTCCGCTCCCCGCGCGCACCCGTGTCCTCGGTGGGGCGTGGCCCGGTGTTGTGGCGGTAGTTGAAGATCGACGTGAACAGGGGTGCGTTCCCGGGGAGTTGGGCGGCCTGCTGGGCGGTCGTCAGGGACGCGTGTTCGTGTTCCACCAGTCCGGCCAGCTGGTCGCGCATCGCGGACACCGCCGCGAGGACGTCGAGTCCGGCGGTACGCACCCGTACGGGCAGGGTGTTGATGAAGGGGCCCGGCACCCGGTCGGCGCCGGTGGTCATCCGGCCGAGCAGGATCGTGCCGAACACCACGTCGTCGCGGTCCGCCACCACCGCCAGGACCCGCGCCCACGCCAGATGGAACAGCGTGGCGGGGCTGACACCGAGCCGTCGGGCCACCTGCCGGATCCGCCCGGACAACCCGGGCACCAGCGGAAGGTTCGCCCGCACCACGTCCGCGCCGCCACCGTGCACGTCCAGCAGTCCGTACGGCGCGGTGGTGTCGGTCACGCCGGCCAGCAGCTCGGCGAAGTACCGCTCGTGCGCTCCGCGATCGCTGCCGCCCCTCGCCTGGGCCACGAACTCGCGGAACGGCACCGGCGCCGACAGCTCATCGGCGCGCCCGGCGAGGATCTCGCGGACCTCCTCCATGAGGAGTTCCAGGCCCATGTGGTCCTGCACCATGTGGTGGATCCGCAGCAGCGCGAGCCAGCCCGGCCCGTCGGCGGCCGGGACGGTGTGCACGTCCAGCAGAGGTGCCCGTCCCAGGTCCATGGACTCCCCCGCCGCGGCGAGGAGTTGATCGACGGGTGCGGTGCCGTCCTCGGCCGACGGCACCTCCGTGACGGGCAACGTCGCCCGGCGCCACACCACTTGGACCGGTTCGGGCAGTCCCTGCCACACGATGCCGGTGCGGTAGATGTCGTGCCGGTCCACCACCTGCTGGAGGGCGGCCAGGAAGCCGTCCAGCCGCTGCCGGGTCGCGAACTCCACGACGGCCGGCATGACGTAGACGTCCGCGCCGTCCTGAGCGGTCATCAGATGGTGGAAAAGCATGCCCTCCTGGAGCGGGGCCAGTGGATAGACGTCCGCCACGTTGGCCGCGCCGCCGTCAACTGTCTCGACCAGCAGAGCCACTTGAGCGTCGTCGAGATCGACCAGCGGCAGCATGGCGGGAGTGATCTCGTCCGCGTCCACCGGTATCCGGTTCTCCGGCACCTCCACTCGCTCGGGCCCGGCGACCGCCGCGAGTCCGGCCACGGTCGGGGTCTGGAACAGCGCGCGCACCGAGACCGACACCCCGCGTGTCCGCAGCCGTTCCACCAACGACACCGCGAGCAGGGAGTGCCCGCCCAGCGCGAAGAAGTCGTCGTCCACGCCGACCGCGTCGCGTTCCAGGACCTCGGCGAACGCGGCGCACAGCAGTTCCTCGCGCGCGGTAGCCGGTCCGCGCCCGCCGCCCGCGCCCGTGCCGTACTCGGGAGCGGGGAGCGCGGCCCGGTCCAGCTTCCCGTTGGACGTCAACGGCAGCGCGTCGAGCACCGTCACGATCGCGGGCACCATGTACGCCGGCAACTGCCCGGCGATGAAGGCCCGTACGGCTTCCGGGAGTGACGTGCCGGGGTCCTCGCCCCGCCCTGCGAGCGCTCCGGGCTCCTCGCCCCGTCGTGCGGGCACGACGTACGCGGCCAGTCTCGGATCCCCGGGCGTGTCCTCGCGCACGACCACCGCGGCCTGCGCCACCGCCGGATGACCCGCCAACACGGCCTGTATCTCGCCCGGTTCGATACGGAAGCCGCGGATCTTGACCTGCTCGTCCGCACGCCCGACGAAGACCAGTTGCCCGTCCGCCGACCACTTGGCGCGGTCGCCCGTGCGGTACATCCGCTCCCCCGGCCCGCCGAACGGGCAGGCGACGAACCGCTCGCCGGTCAGTCCCGGCCGCGCGAGATAGCCGCGCGCCAACTGCGCACCCGCGAGGTGCAGTTCACCGACGGCACCGATCGGGACCGGCTGCAGACGGTCGTCGAGCACATACGCCCGGGTCCGCGAGACCGGTGCGCCGATGGGTGCGCCGCCCGTCGCAGGGCCGTCCAGCCGGCCGTCCAGCCGGGCGGACGCGGAGTACACCGTCGCCTCGGTGGGACCGTAGATGTTCGCCACCTGGACCCCCGGCAGAGCCTCGCGGATCCGCTCGGCCTCGCGGTCGGAGAGTGCCTCGCCGGCCAGGACAACCGTGCGCGGCCGGCCCCGGACCCCGTCGCCGAGGACCCGCGAGAACGCGGACGGAACGGCGCTGATCAGGCTGGAGGACCAGGCGTCGGCGGTGGGATCGCCCAGCGCGAGCAGGTCCGCGACGACGTCGATGCTGCCGCCCGACACCAGCGGGGCGAAGATCTCGAAGACCGACACGTCGAAACTCAGCGAGGTCGCGGCGAGCACCCGGGACAGCTCCTCGCCGGAGAACTCCTCCGCCGCCCAGGAGAGCAGGTTCGCCACCGACCGGTGCTCGACGAGCACGCCCTTGGGGCGCCCGGTCGACCCTGACGTGTAGATCACATAGGCGCGGTGCCCGGGCAGCAGCGGACCGACCCGCTCGGCATCGGTCAGGCACCGGCCGTCGAGCGCGGCCAACTCGCGGACGAGTTCCGGCGCGTCCAGCACGACCCTCGGCACCCGTTCCGGCTCCGGGAGTACGGCCGTCCCCGTCGACGAGGTCAGCACGCAGACCGCACCGGCGTCGGCGAGCAGGAACGCGATCCGCTCGGCCGGATAGCCCGGGTCCACCGGCAGATAGGCACCGCCTGCCTTGAGCACGCCCAGCAGCGCGACCACCGCGTCGGCACCGCGTGGCACGGCGACGCCGACCACCGACTCCGGCCCCACTCCCCGCCCGACGAGATGCCTCGCCAACCGGTTTGCCCGCGCGTCCAGTTCGGCATACGAGAGCTCGCTCCCGTCGCTCACGACGGCGACCGCGTCCGGAGTCCGGGCCACCTGTGCCTCGAACAGCTCCGGCACGGTGGCGGGCGGCAACTCGGCCCCGGTGTCGTTCCATTCGTCCAGTACCCGGTGCCGCTCCTCGGCACCGAGCGTCCCGACCTCGCCGAGCCGCAGGCCCGGGTTCCGGGTCACCGCGTCCAGCACTCGCGCCCACCGCTCGGTGAGACGGGCGGCCGACTCGGCCTCGAACAGGTCGGCGGCGGCGATCAGCGCGCCCTGTAGTCCGGCGGGGGCACCATCGGCGTCGTACAACTCGCTGACGGTGAGGTCGAGGTCGAACTTGGCAGCCGCCGCCCCCACTTGACCGGTCGCGTCAGCCGATGTCCCGGTCCGCGGCTCCTGCGGCTGAGCGCCGGGCAGACTCCGCGCGACCCGGTCCTCGGTGTTCTGCAGGGTCAACATGACCTGGAACAAGGGGTGTCGGGCCAGCGAGCGGGACGGCGCCAGCTCCTCCACCAGCTTCTCGAACGGCACGTCCTGGTGCTCGAAGGCCGACAGCCCCGTGGCGCGCACCCGTGCCAGCAGTTCCCGGAAGGTCGGGTCACCGGACAGATCGGTGCGGATGACAAGGGTGTTGACGAAGAAGCCCACCAGATCGTCCAACGCCTGGTCGGTACGGCCCGCGATCGCCGACCCGATCGGGATGTCCTCCCCCGCGCCGAGCCGGGACAGCAGCACCGCGAGCGCGGCCTGCACCACCATGAACACCGTGACGCTCTCGGCCCGCGCCACCTCCAACAGCCTGCGATGGACCTCGGCCGGGACGACGAACGGCACCTCGTACCCACGGAAGGAAGCCTCCGCCGGCCGGGCCCGGTCGGCCGGCAGCGCGAGCTCTTCCGGCGCATCGGCCAACGCACCCTGCCAGTAGGCCACTTGCTGTGCGAGCACGCTGTCCGGGTCGTCCTCGTCGCCGAGCAGTTCGCGCTGCCACAGCGCGTAGTCCGCGTACTGCACCGGCAACGGCGACCACTCCGGCGCCCGCTGAGCACACCGTGCCGCGTACGCCGTGGACAGGTCCCGCATCAGCGGACCCATCGACCAGCCGTCCGACGCGATGTGGTGCACCACCAGGACGAGCGTGTGCGACTCCGGCCCGGCGCTGAGCAGCCAGGCACGCACCGGGATCTCCACCGCGAAGTCGAAGACGTGACCGGTCGCCCGCCGCACCTCGGCGGCAAGACCGTCGGGGGACACCTCGGCGGTGTGCAGTGCGAACCCGGTCTCCGGCACGGGCAGGATCCGCTGGTACGGCGCACCCGCATCGGCCGGGTACACGGTCCGCAGCACCTCGTGCCGCCCCAGCACATCCCGCACCGCCGACTCCAACGCGTCGCGGTCCAGCAACCCAGTCAGCGGGAGCACCACCGGGATGTTGTAGGTAGCGTTCGGCCCCTCCAACTCCCGCAGGAACCACAGCCTTTGCTGCGCGTACGACAACGGCACCCGGTCCGGACGCGAACGCGCGACCAAAGCCGCACGCCCCTCTTCTGCCTGACCCAGCCGCGCCGCCATGCCCGCCGGGCTCGGCGCGTCGAACAGCATCCGGATCGGCAACTCCACACCCAGGGTCGACCGCACCCTGCTGACGAGACGCGTCGCCAGCAGCGAGTGCCCGCCCAAGGCGAAGAAGTCGTCATCGACCCCCACCGACGGCAGCCCCAGCACCTCGGCGAACACCTGGCACAGCAGCTCCTCCTGCACGGTCGCCGGTGCTCGTCCGGGTTCGTGCGTGTACTCCGGTGCGGGTAGGGCTCGTTGATCGAGTTTGCCGTTCACCGTCAACGGCAGGGTGGTCAGTTCGACGATCGCCGACGGCACCATGTAGGCGGGCAGACGATCGACCGCATACGCCTGAACGACAGCCACCAAGTCGTCGGTCTCCTCGGTCGGCACGACGTAGGCGACGAGGCGTTTGTCGCCGGGAGTGTCCTCGCGTACGACCACTGCGGCCTGGGCCAGGTCCGGGTGCGCGGCCAGCACGGCCTGTACCTCGCCCGGCTCGATACGGAAACCACGGATCTTCACCTGATCATCAGCACGCCCCGCGAAGACCAACTGCCCCTCCGCCGTCCAGCGCACTCGGTCGCCGGTCCGGTACATGCGCTCACCAGGCGCACCGAAGGGGCAGGCCACGAAGCGTTCCCCGGTCAGACCCGGACGGCCCAGATAGCCGCGTGCCAGACCGACTCCGGCGACATACAGCTCGCCCATCACCCCGACCGGTACCGGTCGCAGCGCGTCGTCCAGGACGAACACCTGCGCGTTGACGATCCCGCCACCGATCGAGGGCACATCCCCGGGCACCAGCGGGAGCGACATCGTCGCGCACACCGTGGTCTCCGTCGGACCGTACGCATTCACGAACCGCCGGCCCGACGCCCACCGCGCCACCAGCGGGCCGTCCAACGCCTCACCCGCCGACACCAACGTCTCCACCGACTCCAACGCCGACGGATCCAGCACCCCCAACACCGCCGGAGGCAACGTCACATGCGTCACACCATGGCGCCCGATCACCCCGGCCAGATCCGCACCCGGCAACATCTCCTCAGCCGATGCCACGACCAGACAGGCACCCGTGCACAGAGCCATCACCAATTCCCACATCACCGCGTCGAAGCCCACCGACGCGAACTGAAGGACCCTGCTCGACGGTGAAACCGCCAAGCCCTCAGC
>NZ_JBSFLV010000137.1:0-24224 GCF_053599215.1 Streptomyces sp. NPDC001002
GGCTCCGGTGGTGGCGAGACCCACCGCGACTGCGGACACCTTGGTCTTTTTGCGCATGCTGCCGCTCCCAAGGTCACCAGGTAGTTGACCTGGTGAGCCACGTCGTACAGCTGCGCACGGACGCTTACTTCAACGCCTACTTCATCGTCAGGAACCGTTGGATCAGCGAAGCGAGCAGCACCGCCAGCAGCGGCAGTGAGAACCAGAAACTGCTCTGCAGCCACCGCAGTTGACGCACGCTCGGCCGCACCGCGACCCGTACCACCTCGCGGGTCGACAGCAGGATGATCAGCGCGAGGGCCGCCAGGCCGCCGACGACCGACCACGGCGTCCAGGTGATCTGCGGTCCGATCGGCCCCGGATCCGGCTTCGGCACCGCACCCGCCGGCTGCTTCTTCAGCGAGTACATGGTGACGTCGTCGTTGACCAGGACCTTCTTCAACTCCTGGCGCTGGTCCAGGTTCTGGAGCAGCCGGGGCTCCCAGCTGGCCGAATAGCCCACGTCCAGCTGGAGATACCTGATCTGGCTGACATTGATCATCAGATACGAGTTCGGGCCCGCGTCCTTGAGCGCCTTGACCAGCCCGGACACCAGCACCGGGTCGGCCGGCGCCAGCGTCGGCAGATAGTCGACCCGTTCCATGTCCTTCGCGCCCCAAGGCATCGCGGGCGTCACGTCGTTCACCGGGTCGCTGGTCAGCCACAGCAGGCGTGCCGTCGGCTTGTCGTGGGCGTAGACGTAGTCCATCGCCGCTACCTCGCCGGGGCGCACCCGCTCGAACGGCTCGTTGCCCCAACGGGCCACCAGGAAGCCGCCCATGAGGAGCAGACCCGCCATCAGGGCGGCGAGCGGAGCCAGGCTCACCCGGTCCTTGTCCCGTTCCTCGGCGGTGACGCCGGTGCGCGGGAAGAAGGCGAGACCGGCCAGCAGGGCCGCGCCCGGCACCGCGAACATGAAGACGCGCAGCGCCATTTCGCCGCCGTACGACTGCATGCCGAAGCCCAGGAACGGGACGAAGGTGAGGACCAGGAGCGAGCGCTCGCGGTACTTGTGGTCGCGCCGGCGCCACCAGCCCCAGCAGGCGAAGGCCATCACACCGCCGGCCAGCAGTACCCGCACGTACAGCACGAGCTTGTGGGTCGAACTGCCGCCCTCGATACGGCCGGAGACCGACGAGGAGACGTTGCCGCCGACCCCGCCGACCCCGCCGAACAGGTCCTGGAAGTGCCCGGACCAGTACGGCTCGGCCATGAAGCCCAGCCAGACCGTGACCAGTACGCCGAACAGGATGGGCAGGCCGCGCAGTTCGGACTTGCCGATCAGCACGAGCACGGCCAGGACGCCCAGCATCATGAACGGCGTGAGCTGGTGGGCCGGGACGCTCGCCGCGTACAGGCCGATCAGGACCGCGAGCAGAACTGCCTTCTGCCGCCGGTCGGTTGGCTCCACCTCCGCCTCGCCCGGGCGCATCTTCGTCCAGATCACGCGCGGCGCGCGGAACCAGACCAGCAGGATCGCCACGAACTGCAGATAGAGGAAGTACGTGAAGCCCTGCGGCGAGAAGTAGTCCTGGCCCACCCAGCTGCTCAGGGCGAAGATCCAGATGCCGGTCCACTTGGCCCGCCAGCTCGCCCGCATCGAGCGCACGAGCAGGAACATCGGGGCCAGGTAGAGGAGTTCGATGGCGGTGGGCCACCAGCGGATGACCTCGGTGAGGTCGTCGACCCCGCACGCCTTCGCGACGAACGCGGTCACCGCGAAGAAGCCCGGCCAGCTCCAGCGGGCGTCCAGGTCGGGCACGGCCGAGCCGGTGCGGTCGATGTAGTCGAGGAAGCCCAGGTGCTGCCAGGCGGTCGGGAAGCGGGGTTCGCTCTCGATCACCGCGGGCAGCGCGTGCAGGGACACCACTGTCGCCAGCAGCGTGATCAGGAGCAGCGTCTTGTGCTCCCGGCCGAGCCACAGCAGCGAGGCGAACACCGCGATCAGCAGTGCGGCCCCGACCAGCGTCGGCAGCGGCAGGACCGAGATGAGCCCCAGACCGCCCATCCGGTCCAGGTCGGCGTCGTCGAGGCGGGCCGCGGGCACCCAGTACAGCAGCAGCGCGGCGAACAGGAGACAGCCGAGGACGACCCCGAACCGGGTGGGCTGCAGCCGCTCGCGCAACGACAGGGCCGGCGGCGGCTCGACGGGCTCGGGCACCTCTTCGCGTACGGGCGGGTCGTGTCGTACGACCGATGCGGCCACCGCTCGTACGCCCCCCGAACCCGAACCCGAATCCGAACCCGAACCCGAGTCCCGGTCGGAGTCGTCGTCGGTGTCCGTGTCCGCGTCCGGGCTTGAGGCGAAGTCGGCCTCGAACTCGGCCTCGAACGGGGCGTCCACTTCCACCTCGGCCGGTCCCAGGGAGGCCTCCGAGCCGGGCTCGCGCTCCTCCACCGGCAGTCCGACCTCCGGGTTCTTCGCCCAGGTCGGCCGGTGGTCGGCGCGTACCGCGGGGATGCCGGTGGGCGGGGTGCCGGGGCCAGGGCGCACGTCGGGACGGCGTTCCTGGTGGTCGAAGTCGACGAGGATGCCGAGCGCGAGGGTGTCGGAGTCCAGCGCCCAGGCCGGACCGCGGCGGCGCGGCTGGTCGGTGGCCGGGACCTCGCGTGCCCCCAGGTCGGCCAGGTCCCCGTCGGGTGCCGCGTCCTCGGGGACGGCCGCGGGCGCGGCCTTGAGCGTGCGGTACAGCTTGGGCGCGGCGATCAGGACGATCACCGCGAGCGAGGAGATCTCGGCGACGCCCGCGCCGGTGAGACCCATGCGGGGCAGCAGGAGCAGGGTGAGGCTGAGCACCAGCACGCACAACAGGCCCTGCAGCCAGGCGAGTCCGGCGGTGCGGCTCTGCGCGCGCAGCACCGCGAAGTACGTCTCCATGACGACCCGGAGCACCGCGCCGACCGCGAACCAGCGCAGCAGCGGTGTCGCCGCGTCCGCGTAGCCCGCGCCGAACACACCGAGGATCCACGGCGCCCCGATGAACAGCAGCCCGCAGATCGGCAGCATGATCCGCGCCATCCGCTTCAGCGCGGCACGGGTGTTGGAGGCCAGCCGGGCCGGGTCGTGCGAACCCTCGACGGTCAGCGAGGCGCCCATGTTGATGGCGAGCAGGTTGACCGTGCCGCCTATCGTCGTGGTGATGTAGAAGTACGCGTTGTCCTCGGAGCTGACCTGCGAGGCGATGATCACCGGGATGAGATAGACGACGGCGAGCGAGAACAGCGAGCCGGTGTAGTCGCCGGCGAGGAACCTGCCGATCTCCTTCACTGTCGGCGGCTTCGCCCGGTCCTCGGTGGCCTTGATGTGCCGCGGCACCAGGCGCCGGAAGACCAGCCAGCCCAGCGGCACCACGGAGAAGGCGATCGCGGCGACCCAGGAGGCGAAGACACCGCTCGTGGCGAGCGTCGTCGCCAGAGCCACCAGCAGCCCCAACTTCACCGCGGAGAACACGGTGTTGCCCACCGGCACCCAGGGCGCGCTCCTGAGCCCGGTCAGCACCCCGTCCTGGAGCGTGAGCAGGTTCCAGGAGACGACCGCCACGATGAACCCGATGCCGGTGAGCGGTCCGTGCAGGAAGCGGTACGACGGACCCCACATGTTCAGCGTGAGCAGGAAGATCCCCGCCGCGAACGCCACGACCAGCGAACTGCCCGCGTACGTACGGAAGATGAGGCGTCCGGTGGCCCGTCCGGCGACCGGGATGAAGCGGGCCAGGGCGCCGGTCAGCGTCACCGCGGTCAGGCCCGCGAGGAACTTCATCGCGGCGATCGCGGCGGAGCCCTGGCCGACCGCGGACTCGGAGTAGTAGCGGGCCGCGGCCAGCCAGAAGCCGAGGCCCAGCACGGCGGAGATGCCGGTGTTGAGCATCAGGGCGTAGGCGTTGCGGAACAGCTGGTTGCCGCCGCCCTTGGACCTGCCCATGCCGGGCAGCCGGAGCCGGCGCCCCGACTGTTCGGGCGCCTGGGTGGTGGGCTCTGCCTCGGTCGTGGTCGTCGTGTCAGACACGGGAACGGATGGCCTTCCGGCGGACCTGTCGTGCTCTGCGGACCATGGCGTACCCCTTGGTGAGGGCACGGTCCCTGGCGAAGGTACGGGCGATCGCGCGGCCCTCGACCAGCCGCTCGAACTCCTCGATACCGGTGGTGCGGCGCACGGTGACCCGCCGCAGGGCGTACGGGCCCTGGCGGCGGCGTGCGAGGTCGTTGCCGACGGCGAGCGCCTGGGCGTAGCCCGTCTCGCGCACCGCCCTGCGCACCCGGTGGCTGGAGTAGCCGTACGGGTAGGCGAACGAGGCCGGTACGGTGCCCAGTTCGTCGGTGACGATCTCCTTGCAGTGGATCAGCTCGTGGCGCAGTGTCTCGTCGTCGAGCTGGTCGAGCTGCGGGTGGGTGTGGCTGTGGCCGCCGATCTCGACGTCGGCGGCGGCCAGTTCGCGGACCTGGTCCCAGTCGAGCATGAGGTCCAGGCCGCCCCCGGTGTCGTGGGCGCCCCTGATCCAGCCCGTGGAGACGAACACGGTGGCCGCGAAGCCGTGCTTGACGAGCACGGGCAGCGCGTGCCGGTGCACGCCCTCGTAGCCGTCGTCGAAGGTGACCAGTACGGGACGGGGCGGCAGCGGTCGGCCGTCGCGCCAACATGCCGCCAGATCCGCCGTGTTGACCGGGGCGAGCCCCAAGTCGCCGATGAGCGCCATCTGTTCGGTGAACGCCTCGGGGGCGACCGAGAGTTCGCGGGTGGCGTCGTTCGGCGAGGTGGCGACCGAGTGGTACATGAGGACCGGTACGGGAGTCTCAGCCATGAGAGCCCCCCTCGGCCGCGTGATCCCCCTCGGCTGTCCGTTCTTCTCCGGCCGCGTGCTCCCCCTCGATCTCGACCACGGAGAACGTCGCGCCCCCCTTGCGGGCCCGGACGCTGCCCACCACATAGCCGCCGGCCGCCGTGAGCACCCCGGCGACGATCGCGCCCGCCCGGCCCGCGCCGCCCGGCCGTGCCAGCACGGCGTCGCGCAGACCGCGGGCCACACCGGCCGGCAGTACCCGGGTCGCGTACCGGCGCTCGGACTCAAGTCCCTTGTCCGCGCCGACACTTCGCGCGACCAGAGCCTTGGACAGACCTTCGGCGTACGCACGCGTGCGGAAGTAGCCGAAGTGCTCGCGGGCGTCGGGCACCCGGTGGTGGATCACCGCGCGGTCGTCGATCAGCAGCACCGCGTCGGGCCTGGCGCGGGTGAGACGGATGCACAGTTCCGTCTCCTCGCAGCCCAGCGGCCGCTTGTCACCGTCACGCCCGATGCCGGTCGCGAAACCGCCCGCCGCGTCGAACGCCGTACGCCGGAACGAGGCGTTGCCGCCGAGGACGTTGCGCACCTGGACGCGGCCCGGCGGCAGCCCCCTGTACGTGCAGCCCACCACCCAGTCGAACTCCTCCGGGAACCAGGCCGGACGCCGGCCCGACGCCCAGATCGGCATCGTACGGCCGCCGACGGCCATCACCCGCGGGTCGGCGTAGCCCTCGGCGAAGCGGCGCAGCCAGTCGCGTTCGGCCACGGCGTCGTCGTCGAGGAAGGCGATCACCTCGCCGCGCGAGGCCGCGATGCCGGTGTTGCGTCCCGCGGACAGGCCGCGGGGGCCCGCGTTGGCGAACACGCGGACCTCACCGGACTGCTCGAACTCCTTGTATTCCTTGGTCAGTCGGTCCAGCAGAGCCGGATTGTGGTCGACGACCAGCAGGGTCTCCAGTGCGGGGCGTGACTGCGTACGCACCGAGGAGACCGCCGCGAGGATGTCCTCCCAGCGGTCCTCGGTGTAGACGCAGATCACGACGGAGATGTCGAGATCGCTCAAGACACCTCTCCCTGGACCGAGTCGAGCTTGACCGGGTCGAGTGCGACCGGGGCGGGCTCGACGGCGGCGAGCATCGGGGAGTGGTGCTCCTGGCGGCGCAGTTCACGCCGGTTGGAGCGCTCCTTGAGGATCACCTTGAGCACCCGTATCCCGTCCCGCACGGCACGCAGATTGCTGGTGCCGTGGATACGGAGGTACTCGTGGCTGGGGATCTCCTGCACCTTGAGCCCGGCCTTGACCACCCTGATGTTGATCAGGGTCTCGATCTCGAAACCGGTGCAGTCCAGGGAGATCTTGTCGAGGCAGTGCCGCCAGAACGCGTTGTAGCCGTAGCAGAGATCGGTGTAGCGGGCGCCGAACTTGCGGTTGACGATGGTGCACAGCGCCCAGTTGCCCAGCTTGCGGATGAACGTCATGTCGTCGGTGCCGCCGCCGTTGGCGAAGCGGGACCCCTTGGCGAAGTCCGCGCCCGAGACCAGCGCGGAGACATAGCTGACGATCTCGTTGCCGTCGGCCGAGCCGTCCGCGTCGACCATCACGATGATGTCGCCGCTGCACGCCTCGAACCCTGTGATGAGTGCGTCCCCCTTGCCCTTGCCGCGCTGTTCGACGACCTTGACGTTCGGCCACAGGCCGCGCGCCACCTCGACGGTGTCGTCGGTGGAGTTGCCGTCCACAAGGACCACTTCATGTATCCAGTCCGGAAGTGTCTTGAAGACGTACGGGAGATTCTCCGCCTCGTTCATGGCGGGGATCACCACACTCACCGGTGGCGTGATGGCCAGGTGAGAAGAGATCGGCCGGTACTCGCTGGCTGCTGACGGACCGTGGTCCGTGGTCGCCGGCCGCAGAACAGAACTCATGAGTCTGGTCCCTCTCGTCCGGTGGACCGCCCGCCCCAAGGGCGGCCCGGTTTCGTGTCCGGTTCGAAAGGGGGGTTCTCACCCCTGCGACATGCCGAATGGGTCTCCGAACATGCCGGGCGAGCTGGCAAAACTGGCCGCCTGCCGGAAAAACGGCAGCCGGTCGCGCGGCACGACTCGGTGAAAAGCGGTCACCGAGCACGGCACCCCCCTACCGCGCCCCGCGCCGGGATCCATCGCGGTCCTTGAGCCCTCCCCTAGAGCCGCTAGATGATGGACCGATGCGGGTGAGATGTACGACGGTATTGATGATTGAACCTGTATGGCAAGACCTGGAACGTGGCCTCACGTTTTTGTTGGTTTGACCGTTACTGAACTTTGTCCAGTGTTTCCGAGCGTCCGTACAACCGTCGGGCCAGTACCGGTGCGAACACCAGCAGACTGATCACGGTCACCGCGACGACCCCGCCGCGGACGGACCATCGGTGTACGGCCAACATCCCTTGGGCCACAAGCATGTTGACCACGATCGCGCCGGCGATCGCGGCCAGCACCCGGCCGAAGGGCTCCAGCCCGCGCAGCGCCACGGCGATGGCCGTGGCGGGAGCGGCGAGCAGGAAGAAAAGGGTGAGCGGGCCGCGCAGAGGTGAGTCGGTATCGGTCAGCGCGAGCAGCGCGCCGAATCCCCCCACGGCCGTGGCGGCTCCCGCGAGCAGCGGCGTCAGGTCCCTCCCCGGACCTGGTCGCGCTCGCTCGGTGCCGTCGGTCGGAGTTCTCTTGAGACGGATGGTCTGCATTGGCGACTTTGCCCCCCAGCGCGCCGGATGCCGGGCTTCAATGTCGCGCAGTACTAGACGGGGCGTCAAGATGCGGAAGGTGTTCACGTCATTTCTTGGGCAGCCCCTGAACACCTCTGTACTCGGACGGCTCAAACACGCGTTCCCCGGAGGCGTGAACTGCCTCCGGGGAACGGTCGTTCGGGTACCGCGGTGCGGTGTTACGGGACGAGCTTGAGGAGCTTGTTCGGTGAGCCGGTGCCCGCGCTGGTGACGACGTTCGACGTGGCGCCGTTCACCAGAGCCGTGGCGACCGCGGCCGGGGTGGCCGAGGTGTGGCTCGCGAGGTAGACGGCCGCGGCGCCCGCCACGTGCGGGGTGGCCATGGACGTACCGGAGAGGGTGGCGGTGGCGGTGTCACTGGTGTTGTAGCCCGCCAGGATCGACGAGCCGGGGGCGAAAATGTCCAGAATCGAACCGTAGTTGGAGTAGCTCGCCCGGGCGTCGGCGCTCGTGGTGGCGCCGACCGTGATCGCGGTGGCGACACGGGCCGGGGAGTAGGAGGAGGCGTTGGCGCTGCTGTTGCCCGCCGCGACCGCGTAAGTGACGCCGCTGGCTATGGAGTTGGCGACCGCGGTGTCGAGGGTGGTGGAGGCGGAGCCGCCCAGCGACATGTTGGCGACGGACGGCGTGGTGTGGTTCTCGGTGACCCACTCGATGCCGTCGATGACACCCGCGGTGGTGCCGGAACCGCTGTTGTCCAGCACCCGGACCGCCACGATGTTCGCCTTCTTGGCGACGCCGTAGGTGGTGCCCGCGATGGTCGTGGCCACGTGCGTGCCGTGGCCGTTGCCGTCGGAGGCGGTGGTGTCGCCGTCGACCGCGTCGTAGCCGTAGGAGGCCCGGCCGCTGATCTGGGTGTGGGTGATGCGCACGCCGGTGTCGATGACGTACGCGGTCACGCCGGCGCCCGCGGTGTCCGGGTAGGTGTAGGTGCCGGACAGCGGCAGCGCGGCCTGGTCGATGCGGTCCAGGCCCCAAGGAGCGCTGGACTGCGTGGTGTCGGCCAGCTGGAAGCGCTGGTTCTGCTCGACCGAGGCCACCGACGGGTCGGCGGCGAGTCTCTTCGCCTCGGTCGCCGTCAGGGTGGCCGAGTAGCCGTTGAGCACGGTGTCGAAGGTCTTCTTGACCGTGCCGCCGTACTCCTTGATCAGCCCCTTGCCCGCCGTCGAGGCCGCCTTGAGGCCGGCCGTCTTCTTCAGCGTGACGATGTAGCTGTCCTTGACCGCGGTGGGGGAGCCGGCGGCAAGGACCTTGCCCTCGGCCGGCGCGGCGTGGGCGGGGAGTGCGGTGAGTCCGCCGACGAGGGCGGCGGTCGCGAGGCCGGTGACGGCGGCGAACCGGAGCTTCTTGCTACGCAGTTGTGCCATTACGAGGGAGTCCTCCTCCAGGCTGCGCGCGCCTGGGTCGGGCGCGCGACTGTGGGGGGTGCGCGCGTCGTCGCGCACACGGCCCGGAACGTCGCGTTCCCGTTCAAGGCTGCGTAAAGCGTCGACCATCTACGTGCGTAGAACAAGGGAGTTGAAAGGCTGTCAATAAATCTGTCATGGGCACGTAATCAAACGCATGGCGAACGCACAGGGTGGGTGTCGGTACCAGCGGGAAAGTCTTGACATGAGCACTTCCCGTCGATGCGCGTAGTTGGTACGACGGTTACGGCAGAGATCCTGCTAAAGGGAGGTTCCATGAGACGTTCCCGAATTGCGGTCTTCGTGATCTCCACTCTCCTCGCCGCCGGCACGGCCCTCACCGGGGCAGCGGCGGCGCAGGCGTCCCAAACCGCCGCCGCAGGGGGCTATGTGGCCCTCGGCGACTCCTACTCCTCCGGAGTGGGAGCGGGCAGCTACATCGGATCCAGTGGCGACTGCGATCGCAGCACCAAGGCGTACCCCTACCTGTGGGCCGCCGCCCATTCACCCTCGAAGTTCGACTTCACCGCGTGCTCGGGTGCTCGTACGGGTGATGTTCTCTCCGGTCAGCTGGGTCCGCTCAGCACGTCCACGAGCCTCGTCTCCATCACCGTCGGAGGCAACGACGCGGGCTTCGCCGACGTCATGACGACCTGCGTGCTCCAGTCCGACAGCTCCTGCCTCTCCCGGATCAAGACGGCGAAGGCGTACGTCGACTCCACGCTTCCCAAGCAACTCGACACCGTCTACACGGCGATCCGCAGCAAGGCGCCCAACGCGCACGTGGTCGTCATCGGCTACCCCCGCTTCTACAAGCTCGGCACCACCTGTGTCGGGCTCTCCGGGACCAAGCGCAGCGCGATCAACGGCGCGGCCGACTATCTGGACACCGCCATCAACAAGGCCGCCGCCAACCACGGCTTCACCTTCGGCGACGTCCGCGCCACCTTCACCGGGCACGAGCTCTGCTCCGGCAGCGCCTGGCTGCACAGCCTCAACCTGCTGAGCATCTCGACGTCGTACCACCCCACCGCGGCCGGCCAGTCCGGCGGCTATCTGCCCGTACTGAACAGCGCCGCCTGACCGGCTCCGGCCGCGTCCCGACCATCACTGGTCCATCACTCGTCCGGCGACTCGGACGTACTGGCGGAGGCTCCGCCCGACGGAGTCTCCGCCACACAAGTCACCGTGAACGGCACCGAGTTGGACTTCTTCTCCACCGGAGACCGCACCTCGACACTGATCGAGTTCCGGAACGTCCCGGTGCTGTCGTACGTCGTGATGAACGCCTTGTCCTGCTTGGTCTTCCCGCCGCCCTCGGGGAAGGACATGGTCTTCCAGCCCTGGTCCATGACCTGCCCGTCCGCGGACACCCACCGATAGCTCACCTGCGCCGGCAGCTTGCCCACCGTGATCGTCGCGGTGAACGTGGGCGCCTGCGCGCTCGGCGGCGGACAGCCCCCGGAGTAGTCGGTGTTCGCCCCCGCCAGCGAGACCTGCACCGACTGCTGGACGGCCGGACTCGACGAACTGCTGCTCGCGCTCGGCGTGGAACTCTCCTCGTCGCCACCGGAATCGGTGGCCGTGGCGCTCTGCGAGGTCCCGCCCCCGGTCTTGGTGCTGGCCCCCGAGTTGGCCGAACCCCCGTCGCCGTCACCGTTGTTGAGCAGCGCGTACGTCAGTCCGGCCAGCGCCAGCGCCAGGACGACGGCGCCCACGATCAGCGCGACGGCGGCCCCGCGATTGCGCTCAGGCGGAGTGGCGGGCGAGGTCGTCGTGCTCCCCGGCCCCGGGACGGGCTGCGTCGGGGCCGCGGCCGTATACGGCTGGGACGGCGTCGACGACTCCTGCGACGGATAGCCGATCGTCGTCGGCGGATACACCGGCGCCTGCGCCATGGGGGCGTCGACCGTGCCGCCCGCGGCGATGATCCGCAGATCCCGCTCCGCCTGCTCGGCCGGCAGCCGCTCCGCCGGATCCTTGCGCAACAGCGCCTCGATCACCGGCGCGAGCGGACCGGCCCGGTGCGGGTACGGCAGCTCCTCGTCGACGATCGCACGCAGGGTGTTGAGCGGAGTCGCCTGCCGGAAGGGGGAGTTGCCCTCGACGGCCGCGTACAGCAGCACGCCGAGCGACCACAGGTCCGACTCGGGACCCGGGGTACGCCCCAACGCCCGCTCCGGGGCGAGGAATTCGGGCGAGCCGATGACCTCGCCGGTCATGGTCAGCGCCGAACTGCCCTCGACCATGGCGATACCGAAGTCGGTGAGCACCACCCGGTCGTCGTTCGAGATCAGCACGTTGGCCGGTTTCACGTCCCGGTGCAGCACCCCGGCCGCGTGCGCGGCCCGTAGCGCGGCCAGCACCTCCGCGCCGATGTGCGCGGCGCGCTGCGGACTCAACGGGCCCTCGATGTCCAGGAGTTCGGCCAGCGAGATGCCGCGCACCAGCTCCATCACGATCCACGGCCGGTCGTCCTGCATCGCCACGTCGTACACGGTGACGACATTGCGGTTGGCGACCCGGGCCGCGGCCCACGCCTCACGCTCCAGGCGGGCGTACATCCGCGAGATCTCCGAGGAGGGCAGCCCGGCGGGCGCGCGCACCTCCTTGACGGCGACCTCGCGGTGCAACAGCTCGTCGCGGGCGCGCCACACGGTTCCCATCCCGCCCTCACCGAGGGGCGACAGAAGCCGGTAGCGGCCGGCGATCACACGTTCACTGCCCGGTTCTTCGGACACGGGCGTCCCCCCATAGCATCCGCGCGATGTCTCCACTCCGCGTCATTTGTGCCCAAAAGTAGCTCAGCCGAGTGCGGATGCCGCCCCCTTGAGCACCAATCCGGCCCCGAGCGCCACGACCAGCAACGCCGACATCAGCGGGGCGGACCTGCGCAACAGGGTCGTCATCGGATGGCTCGTCAGGCGCGGGCGTTTGTCCAGCACCCGAGTCATTCCGGTACCCAGCTTCACGACGGCGAATCCAGCCGCCGTCAGGGTCAGCGCGAGCCCGACGCCGTAGGCCACGACGAGCAGCAGCCCGAACCAGGCCTGACCGAGCGCCATCGCGCCGACGAGCACGACGACGGCGGACGGACTCGGCACGAGCCCACCGGCGAAGCCGAGCAGGATCGTGCCCCGCACGGTGGGCGCGATGGCGTGCGTGTGGGTGAAGCCGCCGTGACTGTGTTCGAGGGGGGAGTCGGGGGCGGGGTGGTGGGGGTGGTCGTGGGAATGGGGGTGCGGGTGGGGATGAGGGTGACTGTGGTCGTGGGTGTGGTGGTCGTGATCGTGATCGTGGTGGTCGTGAGTGTGGGGGTGAGTTTCGGTGGTGGTGGTCGCGGTGGGGGTCTCGGCGTGCGCGGAGTGGGCGGAGACCAGCACGAGGGCACGTTCCTCGACCTTCTCGGCCGCGGGCTCGTGCGGATGCGTATGCGGGTGGTCGTGATCGTGCGTGTGCCCGTCCCCGTGCCCGTGGCCAGGACCATGCCCGTGTCCGTGCGTACGGTTCCGCCAGGCCCTGCGTACGAGGGTCGCGCCCGCGAAGAGGACCAGGACACCGCTCGCGATGCCCAGCCAGGCGATCACCGAGGGGGTCGCCGCCGAGCCGGCCGTGACCAGCAGGCCCAGGGCGACCACGCCGAGCGTGTGGGTGACCGTCACCGAGGCCGCCAGCGGCAGTACGTCCTTGAGGCGGGCCTTGCCCCCGCGCGCGGCCGCCGTCGCCGCCATCAGGGTCTTGCCGTGGCCCGGGGCCAGCGCGTGCATGGCGCCCAGGACGACCGCGATCAGCAGGGCGAGCGCGGCGAAGCCGACGGTGAGGTCGTGCCGGGCCACCAGGTTGTCCAGGGCCCGGGTCCAGCGGTCGGCGCCGCGCGGCAGCACGGAGGCGCCGGGGGCGGCCTGGTCGTCCTCGGCCAGTGCCGGTCCGCCGGGGCGCACCCGCAGGGACGCGGTCGCGGTGTCGGCGGGGGAGGAGAGCAACTCCTTGGGGTAGCTGGTGAGTTCGTGGGAGACCGAGGTCTTCGGTACGTCCGTCGCGGTCAGCGTCATCCGATCGCCGCGCGCGGTGATCTCCCGCCAGCCGGGCCCGGAGGTGGCGCCCGCGCTGTGGAAGCCGAGGGCGACGGTCTCGCCCTTGGGCAGCGGGGCCGTGAGGCGGCACTCCACGCGCAGGGTGTCGAGGCCGGCCTGGCCGGGGCGCACGCGCGCGTGGCTGGTGCCGACGGTGAGGTCGGTGGCGCGGCCGTCGACGGTGACCTTGCTGCCGTCCGCCGCCTTCTCGCACCGCTGCCGCGCCCACTCGGTCATGCCGAGCCGCTTGATGTCCGGCTTGGCCTGGGTGGCGGGGATCTCGGCGAGGTCCTCGACGTGGTCGACGCGCAACTGGCCGGGGGCGGCGACGAGTCCGTCGTAGCGGTTGACGGTGAAGTTGCCGAGGGGGTGCGCGCTCGCGGCGCCGGAAGGGAGCAGCACGAGCGCGCAAGCGGCCGTGAACACGGCCGTGCAGGAGGCGAACAGGCGGCGGTGCGTCCTCGCGCGGCGGGGTGTCACTTGACCGCCTCCAGTGCCTCACGGGCCGTACGGGCGCCCAGGGGCGAGAAGCCGGGGTTCAGCTTCAGGGCCGCCTTCAGGTGGGCGCGGCCGTCCTTCGCGTGACCGGTGGCCAGCTCGATCATGCCGAGGTGGTAGATGAAGGAGGCGTTGCGGTAGCCGGTGGCCGTGGCCTGCCGGGCGTACGGCAGGGCCTCTTCGTCGTGGCCGTTGACGTGCAGGGCCCAGGCGAGGGCGTCCGCGGTGTGCACGGTGTGCCGGCGGGCCCATTCGGCGCGGGCGGCGCGCAGGGCCGCGGCCTTGTCGCCGTGGTCGGCGGCGGCGAGCGCGGTGTCGAGGTCGGCGTTGACGCCGTTGGCGCGGGCCAGCGCGACCCAGGCGCCGACGAGGGCGTACTGGTCGGCGGCCTTCATCCGGTCGCCGTCGGCGCCGCGGTCCTCGTAGAGCTCGCCGAGTTCGACGAGCGGGCCCGGCAGCGGGTAGCGGGCGACGACCTGCTCCATGCCCTTGACCGCGCCGGCCTTGTCGCCGGTGGCGTACAGGGCGCGGGCGCGGCCCTCCAGGGCGGGGAGGTAGTTCTCGTCGGCGGCCAGGGCGCGGGCGTAGAAGGTGAGCGCGTTCTTGTAGTCGCCCTGGTTCCAGGCGAGTTGGCCGAGCTGGGCGGCCACGTAGGAGATGTCGCCGGGGGAGGTCGCGGTGGTGAGCGCCTGTTCCAGGACCCGGCGGGCGGTCTTCACGTCGCCGCGCAGTTCGTGCACGTACGCGTAGCGGGTGAAGACGGGGACGCCCGGGCGGCGGGTGTCGGCGATGTCGGCGGCCTTCTCCGCGTCGGCGTAGCGGCCGAGTTCGACGAGGGCGTCGATGCGGGAGGAGAGGGCGTTCGCGCTGTAGGGGTTCTCCTTGAGGACCTGGTCGGCGTACTTCAGGGCGTCCTTGAAGTCGTGCCGGGCCGCGGCGAGGGCCGCCTGGCCGGTGACGGCCGCCTCGTTGCCGGGCTTCACCTTCAGCGAGCGGGCCAGGGCCTTCTCGGCCTGCGGGTAGCGGGAGGGGTCGCCCTTGGTGCGGGCCTGCTCCACGTAGGCGAGTCCGAGGGTGGCCCAGCTGCCGAAGTCCTTGGGCTGCGAGCGCAGTTGGGACTGGAGCGAGGTGATGGTCGCGTCGATGTCACCGCTGGACAGAAGCGCCGGCGACATGGCGCTCGGCGCGGCGGCGACGGTCGTCCGGCCGCTGTCCTGCATGGCTCCGACGGCGATCGAACCGGCCGTGAGGGCGATGGCCAACAGCACCACGGAACCGCCGAGTTGAGCCGCGCGCCACCGTCGCCCGACGGCCCCTACGCGCCGCACGGCGGCGACCCGCTCGTCCTGGGCGGCGGAGGAGGCCTCGGACTTGACGGAGTCCCCGGAGACCAAGTGCAGTTTCGGCACGGCCCGTTGCTCGGTGCCGGCGGCCTTCGCACCGGCGGCTTTGATCCCGGCGGCCTTGGCGGCCGTGGTCCTGGTGACGGCGGTCTTCGCGCCCGAGGGCGGTGTCGCGTCGCCGCTCGGGGACTTCGTGTCCGTCGGTGCCGGCTCGCCGGTGGCGGGCTCGGTGGGCATGGCCTCGGGGTCCGAAGAGAGGGGCGGCGCGCTGCCGTCGGTCCTCGTCGGCTCGGTGTCGTTCGTACGCGGGGCCATGCCCTCTCCTCGATCGGAATGCGGTGAACGGAAGTCGTGCGGCGCGGCCCGCGCCGTGGGGGATGAGTACGAGCGGGCCGCGCCAGTCGGTGGGTGGGCCAGGGTTCGCGGATCGGGCGACACCGCTTCAAGAGCCGCCCGATCCGCCACCTCCAGGGCCGAGTCGGAGTGACCTCGGCCCGGCCATGAGGAGCCGGTCTAGTACGCCCGCTCCCGCATCCGGCGCCACCACATCAGGCCGCCGCCGATCAGCAGGATGCCGAGCGCGCCTGCGCCGGCGGATCCGGCGATCAGTGCGGTGTTGTTCGAGGTGGAAGTGCCGGCCGGCTGCAGGGCGTCGCCGAGCTGGTTCTTGACGTCGGTGCCGCTGCTGGTGCCCTTGGCGAGCGGACCGCGCGAACCCGAGGTCGGCTCGGCCACGTACGGGAAGTACTTCTCGAAGCTCTTGTCGTTCTTGTCGACCGCGTCGCCCAAGTCGTTCTTGGAGCCGACGAGTTCACCCTCCATGACCTGGAGCGCGGCGTCGATCACGTCGTCGGTGAGCCGACGCCCGTTCGGGAAGCCGCCGTTGTCGCCGTCCAGGACACCGAGCCGCTTGGGGCTCTTGGTCGCCGGGATCGAGGTGTTCAGGCGCAGCATCTCCGACGGAGTCGCGTACGGCTGCTCCTGGTTGAGGCCCTTGACGCCCGTGAGGAACACGCTGACGAGGTCGTTGCGCGGCTCGGCCGGCGCCTTGATCTTGTAGATCGCCTCGATGAGCTTCGGGATCTCGGGCTCGGTGACGTTCTTGAGGAACTGCGCGTCGTCCTTGGGCTGGGACGCGTTGAACTTGTCCTTGTCCTTCTGCGGGTTGACGACCTCGTTGACCAGCGGGTTGCCCAGGCGCGAGACCTGGGAGTAGTAGCCCTGCGCGTTCTTGCGCTGGGTCGTCGAGTAAATACCCACGGTGGGACGGGACTTCGACTGCCGGATCAGGTCGTTCGGCACCTGGAGGGCGATCGTGTTGACGTTGTAGCCCTTGAGGGTGTCGTTGCCGACCTCGGAGAGGTTGCCGCCGTACAGCAGGTCGAAGACGCGCAGATCCGCGAAGAACGGGTCGTCGGCCTGGCCGGCGAAGGTCGCGCCGCCCTGCGAGGTCTTGTAGATCGCCTGCGAGCGCAGCTTCGCGTAGTCCGGCATCGACGCCTTGCCGACGTTCGACGGCGCCGCCGGGATGTCGTCGGCGATCCGGGTCTTGTACGACTGCTTGCCGTGCTTCAGCCGGATCAGGTCGATGTCGTAGGACTGCGTGATGTTGAGGTCCGGGTCGGTGAGGCTGGTCACCGGACCCGTGTTGTACAGGAACGTCTTCTTGTTCTTGATCTGCGTGCTGAAGGTGTAACGGAAGATCAGGTCGTCCAGTGCGTCACCGTTGTTGTCGATGTGCAGGTCGTACTGGGCGTCGTCCGCGAACTGGTAGAAGTTCGGGCCGCCGGCGGGCTCCTCGAACGGGATCCAGTTCGCCACGATGGTCGTGGTGTTCGCCTTGTCGGGGCTCGCGAACGCGTACAGGTCCGTGTTGTCGTACTGCGGAGTCCCCGAGATCAGGGGGGCCTCCCGGTGGGAGGAGGCCGAGGCCACTCCCGGTTCCAGCGCGGCCGTACCGGCGGCCGCGAGCCCCCCGGCGGCCAGCGCGCCGCATATGAGGGCCGCGATGTTCCTGCGCCCCGCACCGCTCCTGGAGATAGGTGTCATGCCGTCCGTCCTCAGTGCCAACTTGCCTGACGAACGCTGATTCGGAGCGGTCGGCAGGATGGATTGGTCGAATCCCAAACGTTCTTACGGCGGACTCGGACGCCCGTTTCAGCGGACCGGGAATCTTGTTTGGTCGGCCGCGGACCCGCGTTTCGGGCAGGCTCATCCGTAACCCCATCCGGAGGTGCGTTCGTTGCGAATGCCTGGTGTGACAGGACGGGGCCCATGCGGGCGGGGAGAGGGAGACCGAGTGGAGGCGGACGAGCTTCTGGTGCTCGTGGCGGGCGGCGACCAGAAGGCATTCGAGGAGCTGTACGGACTCGTGTCCGGTCCGGTGTTCGGACTGGTCCGACGCGTCGTGCGCGACCCGGCGCAGTCGGAGGAGGTGTCCCAGGAGGTGCTGCTCGAACTCTGGCGCTCCGCGGGCCGGTTCGACCCCGGGCGCGGCAGCGCGCTGTCCTGGGTGCTCACCCTCGCCCACCGCCGGGCCGTCGACCGGGTGCGCAGCGCCCGCGCGGCCGGCGAACGCGAACAGCGCGAGGCCCAGCGCACCAACGGCCCCGCCTTCGACCACGTGGCCGAGGAGGTGGAGGCCGGCATGGAACGCGAATGGGTACGCCGCTGCCTGGACCGCCTCACCGCCCTGCAGCGCCAGTCCGTCACCCTCGCCTACTACGACGGCTACACGTACCGTGAAGTGGCCGAGCGGCTCTCGCTGCCGCTGGGCACGGTCAAGACCCGGATGCGCGACGGACTCACCCAGCTGCGCAAGTGCCTGGGAGGTGTCGCATGAGTCTGTTCCGCCGAGAGGATCTGCACTCGCTCGCCGCCCCCTACGCGCTCGACGCCCTGGACCCCGCCGAGCGGGCCCGCTTCGAGAAGCACCTGCGGACGTGCCCGGTCTGTGCCGCCGAGGTGCGGGCGCTGACCGAGGACGCCGTCCGGCTTGCCTGGTCCACGGCCGCCCCGCCGCCGGCCGCGATGCGCGACCGGGTGCTGGCCGCCGTCCGCACGACTCCCCAAGTCCCCGCCCCCGTGCGGGAGCAGGCGCGGGAGCACAAGCCGCAGTTGCCGCCGCATGTCTGGGGCGTGCAGCCGCCGCCCGGGCGCGTGCGCGAACGCCGTCCGTTCTTCGTGCCGTTCGCCACCGCGACGGCCGCCGCTGCCCTCGTCGTCGCCTCCCTCTTCGCGGTGCAGGCGAACCGGACCCAGGACAAGCTGGACGCGGCACAGGCGCAGTCGCGTGAGATCGCCCACGTTCTCGCCGCGCCGGACGCGCGGGCGAGCACCGGCAAGGACGCGCAGGGCCGCAGTATCGGCGTGGTCGCCTCGGCCGAGGAGGGGAGCGCGGTGGTGACACTCAGCGGATACGACGATCTCGCGAGCGACCGCGTGCACCAACTGTGGCTCATGCGCCCCGACGAGCAACCGCGCTCCCTCGGCCTGTTCAAGGGCGACACGCCCTTGGTCGCGTCCGGTCTCAACAAGTCCGCAACATCACTCGCTGTGACCGTCGAGCCGGACGGGGGCTCAGCGCAGCCCACCAGCCAGCCGATTGTCCAACTCGCCCTGAAATCGGTTGGATTCGGAGAGTGACGAGAGAGGAGTCGTCAACCTCCTTACGGGGAAGGTGAATCCTGTGACCGCGATACACGAGTGCCCGGTTGGGGCGATAGGGTTACCCTGCCCGGGCCGGGTGGACTTGTACGGGTGGGGAGTGACATGGATCAGATAACGATGCACAGCAGGGCCAGGGTCCCTGCGATCACGTGCGGGAGCAGCGCGACCAGTTCGCGTCTCGACCGCCATCTCTCGGTGCTGGCGGGCCCTGCCGTGCCACAGCGGGAGACGGCGGAGGCGACCTCGTTGATGCTTGAGCTCACCGCTCGCGACACCACCAAGACCCGTAGCGACCAGGGTGCGCGTGTGCGCCGGGTCTCGCTCTTCGCTCCGCTGCGCAGGCTGCGGCGTTCGCTGTTCGGGGGCCGCTGAGTTCACCGGCGTCCCTCGAAAGCCGTCATCGAGGGACCGCGTCCGTGCCGGGCGCGTGTCCGGTTGTCTCTCGGTACCTCCCACCCGCTCCGTACCGAGAGACAACACCCGGATTCCGCATGCCCGTTGAGGTCAGCGCTCCCCGTGCGCGTACCGCCGCACGGCCAGCGGCAGGAACACCGCGATCAGCACCGCGCACCACACCAGTGACCCGGCGACCGGATGTGCGACCGGCCACGCGGCCCCCTCGGGCACCGGCGCGTTGCCGAACAGGTCCCGCAGGGCCGTGGTCACCGCGCTGATCGGATTCCACTCGGCGATCGTGCGCAGCCACCCCGGCAGCCCGTCGGTGGGGATGTACGCGTTGGACAGCAGCGGCAGCATGAAGGTCGCCCCACCCAGCTGCCCCGCCGCCTCCTCGCTCCGGGTGAGCAGCCCGAGGAAGATCCCCACCCAGGTCGTCGCGAACCGGAACAGCATCAACAGCCCCACGGCGCCCACCGCTTCGAGCACGCTCCCCTCGATCCGCCAGCCCACCGCGTACCCCACGAGCAGGAACGGCACGGTCCCCGCCGCGGTGACGACGACGTCCGCGAGCGCCTGTCCGAGCGGTACGGCGGCCCGGCTGATCGGCAGGGTGCGGAAGCGGTCGGTGACACCCCGATGGGTGTCCTGGGCCGCCTGGAACATGCCGGTCATGATCCCGTTCGCGGCCGTCGCCACCAGCAGCCCCGGCACCAGGAACGACCGGTACTCCCCGCCCGGCATGGCCAGCGCGCTGCCGAAGACGTAGCCGAAGAACAGCAGCATGCTGATCGGCATCGTCTGGGTCAGGATCAGCAGCCCCGGGTTGTTCCGTATCCGCCGCAACTGGCGGCCCAGCAGGGCCGTTCCGTCGTACGCCAGCGCACTCATGCCACTCGCTCCTCGAAGTCGGCGGTCAGTTGCAGGAACACCTCGTCGAGCGTCGGTGGCCGCAGGCTCGCGTCGAGCAACGGCACGCCCGCCGCGTCCAGTTCGCGCACCAGGCGCGGCAGGGTGAGTGTCGTGTCCCGCGCGACCGCGCCGACGGCCACCCGCTCGTGGTCGAACGTCGGTTCCGCACCGGTGAGTTGGTCGAGCACGCCGGCCGCCTTCACCAGGACGTCCCGATCGGCGACGACGACCTCGACGTACGCGCCGATGAGCGCCTTGAACTGCGCAGGCGACCCCGTGTGCGCCACCCGTCCCCGGTCCACCAGCGCGATGTCGTCGGCGAGTTGGTCGGCCTCCTCCAGGTACTGCGTGGTGAGCAGCGCCGTCGTGCCGTGCCCGGTGAGCTCGCGCACGGCGTCCCACACGAGCGCGCGACTGGCCGGGTCGAGCCCCGTCGTCGGCTCGTCCAGGAACAGCACCTCCGGACGGCGCACGAGACTCGCCGCGAGGTCGAGACGACGGCGCATCCCGCCCGAGTAGGTGGACGCGGCCCGGTCGGCGGCCTCGGACAGCCCGAACCGGTCGAGCAGTTCGCCGGCCCGCTCGGCCGGTCCGCGCACCCGGTGCAGCCGCGCGAACAGGCGCAGGTTCTCGCGTCCCGTGAGGTCGCCGTCGACCGACGCGTACTGCCCGGTGACGCCGATGCTGCGCCGTACCGCCGCGGCCTCCCGGACGAGGTCGTGCCCGGCGATCCGGGCCGAGCCCGCGTCCGGCCGCAGCAGGGTCGTCAGCAGCCGTACGGCCGTGGTCTTGCCCGCCCCGTTCGGGCCGAGGACACCGCAGACCGTGCCCCGGGCGACCGCGAGGTCCAGGCCGCGCACCGCACGCACCTCGCCGAACCGCTTCTCCAGACCTTCACTAAGTACAGCGTACGTAGTATCCATGGCCCGACCATAGCGCACTACGTACGCTGTACGTAACTACGATGGTGGGCGAGGTGATGATCGATGGCGGGCCGAGCGGCCGTACCCGAAGTGATCTGGGCCCGTCCCGAGCGGACGGGCCGGGGGCCGAAGCCCGCGTACAGCCGTGCGGACATCGCGGCGGCGGCGGTGCGGGTCGCCGACGCGGACGGGCTCGACGGGGCGTCGATGCGGCATGTCGCGGCCGAACTGGGCTGCGGGACGATGTCGCTGTACAACTACGTCCCCCGTAAGGAGGACCTGTACGAGCTGATGGTGGACGCGATCAGCGGCGAGCACGAGCTGTGGGAGCCGACGGGGGACTGGCGGGGCGACATGAGGCGGGTGGCGCACCAGACGCGTTCGCTGATGCACCGTCATCCCTGGCTGCCGCGGCTGATGTCACCGGTGTACGGGTTCAGTCCCAACGCCCTGCGGTACCTGGAGCACTGCCTTGCCTGTCTGGACTCGCGCGAGGATCTGACCTACGGCCTGAAGATGCAACTGGTCGGGATGCTCAACGGTGTGGTGACGACGTATGTCGCCAACGAGTTGGCCACGGCTGAGCGTTCGCGGTCCTTGCCGTGGTCGCCGGAGCAGGAGGGTGAGGTGCGGATGGCGTACCTGTTCGGGCAGGTCGCCACGGGGGCGTATCCGCGGATGGCTGCCGCCTTTTCCGAGGACGCCGGGCCGATTGATCTGGAGGCGGTGTTCGATCTGGCGTTGGAGCGGGTGCTGGATGCGTTCGCGCCACGGGGGTGAGGCCGTCTTGCGAGTGCCGGCCGGATGTGGCTGGTCGCGCAGTTCCCCGCGCCCCTAGGTTGGCGGATGCCGCCGTTAGATAAGTGCGAACTGTCCTTCGGGGCCCTCTTCGTGGTGGTCCAGGACCGTTGCCGGGTGCCGTGCGGACTCCGGGGGCGGGAGGATGCCCGCCGTGCGTAGCTCCTTTGCCGTGATGGTGTCCTCGACCTTCAACTCCTTCTGCTGATCCCGCACTTCCGCCAACAGGGTCAACACCGTGATGAGCTCCAGGAGTTCGGACGTCCAGGTCTGTTGCCAGCCCGGTGGGCGGATCGCCGCGAGGGTGTCTCGCTCTGCGTCCTCCGCTGTTCGTGCCGTGAACCAGTGCTCCAGGACGCGGACTCCGGGGGGCGTCTCGAAGTCCCAGGCCTCGGGTGGGACCGGGGAGACTCGGCCCTCGTCCAGGTGGAGTGTCTCTTCCTCGCGGTCGTAGTGGAGGGTGAGGGGGCGGGCCGGGAGCGGGGCGCGGACGTAGGGGCGGCGGCCGCCGGGGAGCTTGGGGCGGTCGCCGTCGCGGTGCAGGAGCCAGAGTGCGCGGTGGCCCAACTCGACTCCCTGAGCCCAGAGTTCGGGGTTGCGGGGGAGCGGGACGGTGAGGTCGGGGCGGATCGCCGTCAATGTCCAGGCCAGGAAGTCCGCCGGATCGGGGGAGTGGCCCAGGTGCGCCAACAGCCCGGGTGCCAGGTTGGGTTCTGTGCCGCCGGGGCGGCGGTACAGCGGGCGGATGCGGCCGGGGCGCAGGAGCGGGATCAGCCGGGTCGTCAGTGGCGGTGCGTCCGGTACCTCCACCACGAACACCTGGTGTTCGTCCGCCACGCGCCACAACTCGGGGCGGGCCGCGTCGATCAAGCGGTGGTCAGGGATGAGCCACTGTTCGTCGAATGCGGCGGCCAGGACTCGGACCGGTTCGGCGGACGGGCCGGACGCGCGGAACAGCTTCTCCGTGCCGCCCGGCTGTCCGGGCAGCTGCCCGACGGCCGTGTGCAGGGTGCGCGAGCGGGTCGGTTCGAACAGGGCTTCCCGGTCCGGCCCTTCGGCCTTGACCAGGGCGTCCCAACGCGCCTTCAGGGAGGCCGGGTCGGGGCCCGTCGGCCACCCCCGGCCGAGCCGCGGCGGTGCGACGGACCACGGCATCAGGTCCGCCAGCGGCGGAGCGTCGTCGTGCGTCACGCTGGGCATCGTACGACGAGCCGCCGACAGCCTGCCTGGGCCGCCGGGCTCATGTGGCGTCCAGGGTGACGGTGAAGGAGAAGCGGTCGCCCCGGTAGTGGATCACCGCCACGTCCAGCACCCGGCCCGCGCTGTCGTACGTGATGCCCGTGTAGTGCAGGATCGGGCTGAGCAGCGGGACTTGGAGCAGCCGGGCCGTCTCCGGGTCCGCGAGCCGGGCCTCCACGGTGTCCGTGATGCGGCTGATGTCCGCCCCGACGACATCCCGCAGCACCTTCGTCATCGGCCAGCGCACCAGCTCGTCCGGGTCGAAACGGGCGGCCAGTTCGGGCCGGATGTGGTTGTGCGCGTGGTTGGTCGGCTCGCCCGTCTTCTCGTCGGCGCGCAGTCGGTGGTACGTCGCCACCTCGTCGAGGTCCGGGAAGTGCTCGGCGAGTTCGGGCGGCACCGGTGAACTGCCGTGCGCCAGCAGCTCGGTGACCATGCCTGACTGCTGGGCCACGATCGCGTCGACCGAGCCCAGCAGCCGAACCGGCGTGCCCCGGCGGGCGGTCGGCTCGATGAACGTCCCCCGGCGGCGGTGGCGCGTGATCAGGCCCTCGTCCTCCAGCTCCTTCAGCGCCTGCCGCATGGTCAGCACGCTCACCCCGTAGTGCCCCGCCAACTGCTCCTCGGTGGGCAGCCGCAGCGGGTCCTGGGGCGCGCGGCCCAGGATCGAAGCGCGCAAGGACTGCGACACCTGATACCAGAGCGGCAGCTTGCGGTTCAGGACGATCGAGTCCGGGGCGAAGGAGGTCACGGGCTATCCGTACCGGTCGTCCGCGATCAGTGCAATGGGCGGAAGTGTCGCTCCATGCCCTGCCACACGTCGTCGTAGTGCCGCTGGAGGTGCTCCGCGCGGGCCGCCTGCGCGGTCAGTGTGACCGGCCAGCGCGTCTCGAACATGAACGCGAGGCCGTCGTCCACCTTCTGCGGCTTGAGCTCCGCCGCGCTCGCCCGGTCGAAGGTCTCCCGGTCCGGACCGTGCGCCGACATCATGTTGTGCAGCGAGCCGCCGCCCGGCACGAACCCCTCCGCCTTCGCGTCGTAGGCGCCCTCGATGAGCCCCATGTACTCGCTCATCACGTTCCGGTGGAAGTACGGCGGCCGGAAGGTGTCCTCGCCCACCAGCCAGCGCGGCGCGAACACCACGAAGTCCACCCCGGCCAGACCCGGGGTGTCCGACGGGGACGTCAGCACCGTGAAGATCGACGGGTCGGGATGGTCGTACGAGATCGTCCCGATGACGTTGAAGCGGCGCAGGTCGTAGACGTACGGCACCAGGTTGCCGTGCCAGGCGACCACGTCGAGGGGCGAGTGGTCGTAGGTCGCCGTCCAGAGGGTGCCGCAGAACTTGTTGACCACCTCCACCGGGCCCTCGACGTCCTCGA
>NZ_JBSFLV010000138.1:0-24002 GCF_053599215.1 Streptomyces sp. NPDC001002
CATGGAATGCAAACGCATTTAATGTACGTGCAATAATCTTGATTCTCTGCTACGGTGCCCGCATGGCGGCCAAGAATGCCGAGCAGGGGCTCGTGACTTCGCGTTCCTGGACTGCTTCGACGCCAACGGCGGTGTCTTCGAGACGCTGCTCGGCCCCGAGGACGCGGTGATCTCCGACGCCCTCAACCACGCCTCGATCATCGACGGCATCCGCCTGTCCAAGGCCCGCCGCTTCCGCTACGCCAACCGTGATCTGGCCGATCTGGAACGGCAGTTGAAGGACGCGTCCGACGCGCGACGGCGGCTGATCGTCACCGACGGCGTGTTCTCGATGGACGGGTACGTGGCCCCGCTGCGCGAGATCTGCGACCTCGCCGACCGCTACGACGCCATGGTCATGGTCGACGACTCGCACGCCGTCGGCTTCGTCGGCCCCGGCGGCCGCGGCACCCCCGAGCTGCACGGCGTCATGGACCGCGTCGACATCATCACCGGCACCCTGGGCAAGGCCCTCGGCGGCGCCTCCGGCGGTTACGTCGCAGCCCGCGCCGAGATCGTCGCCCTGCTCCGCCAGCGCTCGCGCCCGTACCTCTTCTCCAACACCCTCGCCCCCGTGATCGCGGCGGCCTCCCTCAAGGTGCTCGACCTGCTGGAGTCGGCCGACGACCTCCGCGTCCGGCTCGGCGAGAACACCGCGCTGTTCCGGCGCCGGATGACCGAGGAGGGCTTCGAGATCCTCCCCGGCGACCACGCCATCGCGCCCGTGATGATCGGCGACGCGGCGAAGGCGGGCCGCCTCGCGGAGCTGCTCCTGGAGCGGGGCGTGTACGTGATCGGCTTCTCCTACCCGGTGGTGCCGCAGGGCCAGGCCCGGATCCGCGTCCAGCTGTCGGCGGCGCACTCCACGGAGGACGTGAACCGCGCGGTGGAGGCGTTCGTGTCGGCTCGGGCGGAGCTGGAGACCGAGCAGGGCTGAGGGAGACCTGGGGGAGCGTGAGTGGGGTCGATCCCTGCGCGTGCCGGGTTCGACGGGCGCGTTTGAGACAATCGATCCCATGATCGAAGCGCGGCGGCTCCACATCCTCCGTGCGGTGGCCGACCACCGCACGGTGACGGCCGCCGCGGCAGCCCTCTACCTCACCCCCTCCGCCGTCTCCCAACAGCTTGCCGCGCTGGAACAGGAGACGGGCCACCGACTGGTCGAGCGCGGGGCCAAGGGGGTACGGCTCACCGCCGCCGGCGAGATCCTGCTCGGCCACACCAACGCCGTGCTCGCCCAGCTGGAGCGGGCCGAGGCCGAGCTCGCCGCGTACAGCTCCGGTGCCGCCGGGACGGTCACCGTCGCCTCCTTCGCGACCGGCATCGCCCTGGTCGTGGCGCCCGCGCTGGCCTGGCTCGCCTCGACCGCGCCCGGCATCCGGATCCGGGTCCAGGACGCGGAGGGCGACGCCAGCCTGCCGATGGTCCTCGACCGGCAGGTCGACGTGGCGGTGGCCGTGGAGTACCGCGGGGCGCCGGCGGCCGATGACCCCCGGCTGACCCACGTGCCGCTGTACGCCGAGCCCTTCGACGCCGTCGTGCCGGTCTCGCACCACCTGGCCGACGCCGCCGAGGTGCCGCTCGCGGAGCTGGCCAAGGACGCGTGGATCGGCCCGTACCCCGGCAACCCCTGCCACGACGTGGTGGTCCTCGCCTGCGAGAGCGCCGGCTTCCAGCCCCGGCTCGAACACTCCTCGGACGACTTCCGCGCGGTCGTCGCCCTGGCCTCGGCCGGCGCGGGCGTCGCCCTCGTGCCGCGCTCGGCGCTGATCGGCATGGACCTCGCCGGCGTGGTCGTCCGGCCCGTCGACGGAGTCGCGCCCACGCGCCGGGTCTTCGCGGCCGTACGCCGTGGCGCGGAGGAGCATCCACTGATCAGGCCGGTGCTGGACGCGCTGGGTGCGGCGGCTCGGGAGTGACGGTCGGCAGGGCGGCTGGAGAGTGAGTCGCACTTAACCTGCGCGTTTCGTGTACGGGATAGCCTCCCGAGTGTGCAAAGTCCCCCCTGTGAACTCGCCGAGGAACGGTCGGCGGTGGTGCTGCCGTGATCGTGCGGAGGCTTGATGGCGGTGAACTGCGCGCGCAGCTGGGCGAGTTGGCCGAGTTGCTGGTCGACACCGTGGACGGTGGCGCCTCCGTCGGGTTCCTCGCGCCGCTCGACCGCGCGGAGGCTCTCGCCTGGTGGGAGGAGCGGGCGGCGGGCGTGGCCGCGGGCCAACTCGCCGTCTGGGCCGCTCAGGACGGGGACCGAATCGTCGGCACGGTCAGCCTCGCCTTCCCGGGCAAGCCCAACAGCCGTCACCGGGCCGAGTTGGTCAAGCTGATGGTGCACCGCGACGCCCGCGGTCAGGGCCTCGGGCGCACCCTCCTCAGCACCGCCGAGGAGGCCGCCGTCGCGTCCGGCATCACCCTCCTCCACCTGGACACCGAGACCGACAGCCTCGCCGAACGGCTCTACGGCGGGGCGGGTTGGACCAGGATCGGCGCGATCCCGGACTACGCGGCGGACCCCGGCGGGGTGCTGCGGCCGACGTCGATCTACTACAAGCGGCTGGGGGCCGGACCAGCCGCCACCGCTTGAGGGGATCGGCGCTCTCACCAGGTGGTTGTCAGTGCGAGGCGCTACCGTGCGAGGCATGCCGGACGCCGAAGACGTACGCCGTGTCGCCCTTGCTCTGCCGGACACGACGGAGAAGATCGCCTGGAACATGCCCACGTTCCGGGTCGCGGGAAAGATGTTCGCCACAGTGCCCGAGGACGAGACCTCCATCGCCGTGCGCTGCCCCAAGGAGGAGCGCGACGAACTGGCCCTCGCCGAGCCGGAGAAGTTCTGGATCGCCGACCACGAGGCGCAGTTCGCCTGGGTGCGGGTCCGGCTGTCCGCGCTGGAGGACGAGGGCGAACTGCACGACATCCTCGCCGACTCCTGGCGCCAGGCGGCCCCGACCCGACTGCTCGACTCCTACCCCGAGTTGGGGCTGCCGACCGCGGACTGAAATCCTCTCGGGCGTTGTCGGCACCGCGTGGCATGATCCCGGGGTTGTTCGTGGCGGGCGAGGAGGGGGACGCGAGGGGATGGCAGGGATGTCGTCACATCCGGGGCCGACGGCGGACTCGACGGGGGGAACGGGTTCGCCGGGGGGAGCCGGCTCGTCGGATGCGTCCGGGAGGCCCCGTGAGCAACGGCCCGTGTGGTCGTGGGACTTCGCGCTGTTCTTCGTCGCCCGGGCCGTGGCCCGGCTCGGTGACACCATGCTGCCCGTCGCCCTCGCGGCGGGTCTGCTCCAGCACGGGTACGGGGTGGGCGCGGTCGGGCTGGCGATGGCCTCGACGGTCGCCGCCTTCGCCGGGCTCGTCGTCTTCGGCGGGGTCATCGCCGACCGGTTCGACACCCGCAAGCTGATGATCGGCGCCGACCTGGTGCGCCTCGGCACCCAGGCACTCGCGGCCGTCCTCTTCTACTCCGGCCACGTCGTCCTGTGGCAGGTCTGCGCGATCGGCTTCGCCAACGGCGTCGCGGGGGCCGTCTTCCAGCCCGGCGTCGCCAGCACGGTGCCCCGGCTCGCCTCCGACATCCAGGGCGCGAACGGCGCGATCCGCATCGCCGAGTCCGCCGCCCAGCTCGGCGGCCCCGCCGCCGCGGGCCTGCTGGTCGGCTTCGCCTCACCCGGCGGAGTCTTCGCCGCCCACGCCGCCACGTACGCGGTCAGCGCGCTGTGTCTGCTGCTGCTCCGGCTGCCGCCGCTCGCCCCGGACAGCGGTCCGACCGGGCACGGCGGAAGCGCCTTCCGGGCCGATCTGGTCGAAGGCTGGCGGGAGTTCAGGTCACGTACCTGGCTGTGGGGCGTGATCGCGATCTGGTGCGTGTACATGATCGCCGTATGGGGGCCGTCGGTTCCGCTGGTGGCGACGGAGGTGGTGCAGCAGCACGGCCCGCGCGCCTACGGCCTGGTCAACTCCGCCCTCGGCGCGGGCACGGTCGTCGGCGGCCTGCTCGCCCTGCGGCTGAGACCCCGGCGCATGCTGCGGGCCGGCGCGGTCTCCCTGTTCCTCTTCGCCGGTTTTCCGGCGTCCGTCGGGGCCGGCCTCGGCGTCCCCGCCATGGCGGCCGGTGCGGCCGTCGCCGGGGCCGGGATGTCGTTCTGGGGCGTGATGTGGGCGACCAGCGTGCAGACGCAGGTCCCGCCCGACGTCCTCAACCGCATCCACGCGTACGACGTGGCCGGGTCCCTCGCGATGATGCCGGTCGGCCAGGCCCTGGCCGGCCCCGCCGCCTCGGCACTCGGCGCCGACCAGGTCCTCCTCGTCGCGGGCGCGGTCAGCCTCGCCGTCCCGGTCGCCCTCCTCGTCGTACCGGCGATCCGCGATCTGGTGCGGGCGGACGGGCCGACGGCGGGGTCGGGTCCGCTGGCCACACCCGAGCGGGAGTGTCCGCAGCCGGGGTGACGGGGCGGCGCGGACGTCGGGCGGGGCGAAAGGCCTGGGAGACAGCGGGTGCGCTGACGAAAGGCGTGCTGGACAAAAAGGCGTGCGCGACCACCGACCCGAGTGCGGTATTGTTTCCATGCGTGTTCGGCCGGGGGAAACCCCAGGTCAGACGGGCACCGGGACGTGGCGCAGCTTGGTAGCGCACTTGACTGGGGGTCAAGGGGTCGCAGGTTCAAATCCTGTCGTCCCGACTCGAAGGAGTCGCAGATCAGGGGTGGTTTCGGAGGAATCCGGGACCGCCCCTTCGGTCATTAGCGGACGGCGGGTGCGCCATGAGGCCGGAACCCCGTGATTCCGAGGACGCCACAGACGCAGGCGCCAACAGCGTGCTCCGGAAGGTCCAGCTCATCCTGGAGGCGTTCGGTCCCGATGACGACCATCTCAGCCTGACCGAGATCACCCGCCGCTCCGGAGTCGCCAAGGCCTCCGTCCACCGGCTCGCGCAGGAGCTGATCCAGTGGGGCGTGCTGGAGCGGAGCGGGTCGGACTACCGGCTGGGGATGCGGCTCTTCGAGATCGGCCTGCGGGTGCCGCGGCAGCGCATCCTGCGTGAGGCGGCCCGCCCGTACATGGAGGATCTCCACAAGGCCACCAATGAGACCGTCCATCTGGCCGTGCCCGACGGTCTGGACGTCCTGTACCTGGAGAAGGTCACCGGACACGGCCAGGTCAAACCGTCCCGGGTGGCCGGCCGGATGCCGATGCACTGCACCGCCACGGGCAAGGTGCTGCTCGCGTTCGGCCCCCGCGCGCGCCTGGACGACGTCATCGGCGCGCCCATGGAGCGGATGACCCCGTACACGGTGTGCTCCCCGGGCCAGTTGCTCCAGGAGGTGACGCAGGCGCGCGCCGCCGGATACGCGGTGGAGCACGAGCAGACCCGGCTCGGCTATCTGAGCGTCGCCATTCCGCTGCTCGGCGCCACGGGAGCGACCATGGGCGCGATGTCGGTGACCGCGCCCGTGTTCCGGGCCGACGTGCGCCAGTACGTGGGCCTGCTGGAGAGGGCGGGCCGCGGCATCACCAAAGCGATCACCGCGATGAGCGACCAGTGAGCCGACGCGCCCGTGGACGCACCGCGGGAGCGGCACGCCTCGTTTGGGTAACGGTCCGCTGAGCGGACCCCAGTGGTGCGGGAATCGGCCCGGTGGACCGAATAATGAGCGCACTCGATTCCAGGGGTTCCGCTGAAAGGCGGCCTTCATGCGCAATACCGCCGTGAAAGCACCGACCGCACCGGCCGGGCCCCACACACTATTCAGGCCGACCTCCACAAGAGTCGACTGAACGGCATATTCGCACCTCTGGGTGGAGTACCACCGACACCGGCTCCGCATCGGGCCGGGACGCCCTCGATATCCCGCGGACCCACACCACGGAGCAGCCACCATGACGGTGGCCTCCTTCCCCACGCCCGGTGAACCCCGCGTTCCCATTCGACGCCTCAACGCCGGAGATTCAGATGAATCGCTCGCGCCTCACTCTCACCGTCACCGTCGGCGCCGCCGGGCTGGCACTCCTGACCACCGCGTGCGGCGGCGGAGGCGGTGCCGCGTCCAGCACCGCGAAGGCCCAGGACCCCAACGTCCTGACGGTCGCCTCGGCCATCGCGCCCAACAGCCTCAACCCGGCACTGGGCGGTTCCTCCGACCCGCAGCAGTACTTCTTCGAGCTGGCCTACGACACGCTGATGCGGCAGGCCCCGAACGGCAAGTACACGCCGGCCCTCGCGACGAAATGGGGCTTCGTAGGCTCCGACAGCAAGACCTTCGACATCACTCTGCGCTCCGGCGTGAAATTCAACGACGGTTCCGCACTCACCGCCGACGGCGTGAAGAAATCACTTCAGTACTACGCCAAGGCCGGCGGTCCGCTCGCGGCCGACCTCGCGCCCGTGGAGAAGATCGACGTCCTTTCCGCGCTCAAACTCCGAATCCACCTCAAGACGTCCGATCCGCTGCTGCCGCTCTATCTCTCCAGACCGACCACAGGAGAGATCATCAGCCCCATCGGCCTCACCAAGACCAGCGAACTCGGGACCACCACGCACGGCGCCGGACCGTATGTGATCGACGCGGCGCAGACGGTCTCCGGCCAGACGTACACGTACGTCCCCAACCCCACCTACTACGACAAGTCGCGTGTGCACTGGAAGAAAGTCGTCGTCAAGGTCATCAAGGACGAGAACACCACGCTGAGCGCTTTCCGCTCCGGTGAGGTCGACTACGCGCTCGGCGACTCCACGACCGCGAAGGCCGCCAAGTCCGCCGGAATCCAGGTCCTGTCGAGCCCCTACTCGATCATGCAGCTGATGATCCAGGACCGGGCGGGCACCATGGTCAAGGCGCTGGGCGACCTGCGCGTACGGCAGGCCATGATGTACGGCCTCAACCGGGACTCGATCGCCAAGGCCCTGTACGGCTCGTACGCCAAGGGCTGGGACTATCCCGTCCTCGCGAACACGAGCGGCTACACGGAGGGCAGCGAGGGGAAGTACCCCTACGACGTCGACAAGGCCAAGAAGCTTCTGGCGGAGGCGGGTTACCCCAACGGCTTCACCCTGCCCATCACCGTGAACCTCACCGGCGTCGGCGAGTCCCAGGCCGCGGAGGCCTTCGCCGCGGAGATGGCGAACATCGGGATCAACGTCAAGATCAACGTCCCGGCGAACGTGAACGAGCTCTTCTCCACCTACTCCAAGTACGCGGGCATGATGTTCGACTACGGCGCCGGCATCGCCCCGCCGTACGCCCAGGGCAACGACCTCCTCTTCAGCTGGGGCAACCCGCTCAAGGTCAGCGACAAGCAGCTCGACACGCTCTACGGCCAGGCGGCCTCCGCACCGACCGCCGAGCTCCAGGAGCAGGGCTGGCAGAAGTTCGAACAGCGGCTGTCCGACCTGTCGTGGACGATCCCGATGGTCGCCATGGAGAAGATCGTCTACGTACGGCCGGGTCTGAAGGGCGTCGACCTCTCGACCACCAACCTCACCCCGGATCTGACGTCCCTGTACGCCACCAAGTGACCCTCCCGAGAGAGAAAGGCATCCCGTCATGTGGCGAACCAGCGGAATGCGGATCGTGCAGGCTGTGCCCCTGCTGCTCTTCGTCTCGGCGCTCACCTTCTTCCTCCAGCTGTTCATCCCGGGTGACGCCGCCCGGTCCATCGGAGGCCTGACCGCCTCACCCCAGGCCATCGCCGCGCTGCGGCACCGCCTCCATCTGGACCAGCCGGTCTGGGAGCGCTACTGGGCCTGGTTGACGGACGCAGTCCACGGCGACCTCGGCCGGTCGATCAGCAACAACGAGTCGGTCTCGGGCACCCTCAACACCCGGCTGGGGGTGACCCTCTCCCTGGTGATCGCGACCACCCTGCTCGCCCTGCTCATCGGGGTCGTCCTGGGCATGGCCAGCGCCCGCGGCGGGCGCTCCACGCGGCTCGCCGCGGACACCGCGTCCATCGCCGGCATGACCATCCCCGCCTTCTGGGTCGGGCTGCTGGGCATCTGGATCTTCAACACCCGGTTCGGGCTGCTGCCCGCCAACGGTTACGTGTTCTTCGGGACGTCCGCCGGCGGCTGGGCGCGCTCGCTGGTGCTGCCGGTGGCGGCGCTGGCCTTCGCGCTGATCACGGTGATCGCCAAGCAGACGCGGGAGCAGTTCGCCGACGTACTGAACCGGGACTTCGTGCGCAACCTGCGGGCCAACGGCATCAGCGAGCGCTCGATCCTGTTCAAGCACTCCCTGCGGCACGTCTCGGTCACCGTCCTGACCGTGGCGGGCAACAACCTCATCGGTCTGCTCGGCTCGGCCGTGGTGATCGAGGAACTCTTCGGCCTGCCCGGCCTGGGCAGCGCGGCGGTCACGGCCGCGTCCAGCGGCGACATCCCGGTCATCCAGGGTGTGGCGGTCTACTTCACCCTCATCGTGGTCGGACTGAATCTCCTGCTCGACCTCGCCATCGGCTGGCTCAACCCACAGGCGGTCGCCGCATGAGCACACCTCAAGTCCCCTTCCTCCGCCGCGCCCTGCGCCGGCTCCGCATCGTGATCCCGGCCGTGATCCTGGTCCTGGAGCTGATCGCGTCGTTCGGCGCCAAGTGGCTCGCCCCGTACCCGGCGCAGCAGGCGGACTTCGCCGCGGCGCTGAGCGGGCCGAGCGCGAAGCACCTGCTCGGCACCGACCGGCTCGGCCGTGACGTGCTGTCGCGTCTGATGTACGGCGGCGCGGACACGTTCCGGGAGATCGCGATCGCCGTGGTGATCACCCTGGTGATCGCGGTTCCCTTCGGTCTGATCGCCGGTCTGCGCCGGGGCCGGGTCGACGCGGTGCTGATGCGGCTGGCCGACGTGGTGATGTCGATCCCCGGCATCATCCTGCTGCTGATCGTGCTGGCCCTGTTCTCGCAGAGCATGACCGCGGCCATGATCGTGATCGGCCTGCTGTCGGTACCCGGCATGATGCGGGTCGTCCGGTCGGCCTCGCTGACGGTCGGCCGGGAGACCTACGTCGCCGCCGCGCGGGTGTCCGGGCTCGGCAACTGGCGGGTGGCCCGCCGGCACGTGCTGCCGCGGATCACCGGCCTGATCCTGGTGAACGCGGCCCTGGCCTGCGCCAACACCCTGCTGATCGCGGCCGGCCTGAACGCCATCGGCCTCGGTGTGAAGCCGCCCGCTCCGTCCTGGGGCGGCATGATGGCCGACGCCGCGCAGACCCTCAACGAGAGCCTCTGGCTGGCCATCCCGACCGGCGGCCTCGTCGCCGTCACGGCCGCCGCGCTGATCGTCCTCGGCGACGGCCTGCGCGACATGCTCGCCGAGCGCTGGTCCGGTGTGTCGCATGCGGCGCCGACCCGGCGCCGCAAGGTGTCCGCCCCGGTGGTGACCGAGGCCTCGGTGCCGGAATCCGACGACGCCTGGCTGCTCGCGGAACCCGATCCGGTCGTACGGCTCACCAAGGTGACCGTCACCGCGGACACCGAGCACGGCGAGGTCCAGCTGATCAGCGACGTCAGCCTGTCCGTGGGGCAGGGCCGCACGGTCGGACTGGTCGGCGAGTCCGGCTGCGGCAAGTCCATGACCGGCCTCGCGCTGCTCGGCCTGCTGCCGAGCGGAGCCCGCGTCTCCTCGGGCACGGTCGAGATCGACGGCGTCGACGTCGGCTCGTTCGGACCGGCCCAGTGGCGAGCGCTGCGCGGCGGCACCATCGCCTTCATCTCGCAGGAGCCCATGGTCGGCCTCGACCCCCTGTTCACCATCGGCCAACTCCTGCGCGAGGCCGTGCGCGCCCACGAGAAGCTCTCCCGCAAGGAGGCCACACTCCGGGCCCGCGAACTGCTCGCCCAGGTCCAACTCCCCGACCCAGAACGGGTGTTGAAGCTGCGCCCGTCGCAGATCTCCGGCGGTATGGCGCAGCGCGTCTCCATCGCCGTCGCGCTGGCCGGCCGCCCGCGCATCCTCGTCGCCGACGAACCGACCACGGCGCTCGATGTCACCGTCCAGCGCGAGATCGTCCAACTGCTGCGCACGATCCAGCGGGACACGGGCATGGCCCTGCTGATGATCAGCCACGACTGGGACGTCATCGCCGAGGCCTGCGACACCGCCCTGGTCATGTACGCGGGCCAGGTCGTGGAGGCCGGTCCGACCGAGCGGGTCATGACCGCGCCGATGCACCCGTACACCCGCAAGCTGCTGGCCGCGAACCCGCGGCTCGCGGCGGTGGGCGAGCCCATCCCGACCATCCCCGGCACCGTGCCGCCCCCGGGGCAGTGGCCCGTCGGCTGCCACTTCGCGGACCGGTGTCCCGACCGGGTCGCCCGGTGCACCGAGGCGCCGATCGCCCTGACCCAGCCCGATGACCAGGGCGTCGCCCGCTGCATCCTGGCGGGCGACGAGCTGAGCGAAGAACTGCTGGAGGTGTCCCAGTGAGCACGACCGGCGGGAGTACGCATGGAGTGAGCACGAACGGTGTGAGCACGAACGGTGTGAGCGCGAGTGGCGTGAGCACGAACGGTGTGAGCGCCAGCGGTGGGAGCCCGGCCGGGCAGCCGCTGCTCGACATCCGTGGCCTGTCGGTGTCGTACCACCGTCGTGGCAAGGGCGCCGCGGCCATCCGGGACGTGTCCCTGGACGTCCGGCCGGGGGAGACCGTCGCGCTGGTCGGGGAGTCCGGTTCCGGGAAGTCCACCCTGGGGCGTGCCGTGCTCGGGCTCACGGCCGCGACGCAGGGCACGATCCGGTTCGACGGCCAGGACATCACCCATGCCGGCGGTGCCCGGCGCAGGGAGCTGAGCAAGAGCATCCAGGCCGTCTTCCAGGACCCCAACGGTTCGCTCAACCCGGCGCTGACCGTGGGCCAGACCCTGGCCGAACCGCTTCTCGTGCACGCGCGGGACGAGCGTTCCGTGGTCCTGGAACGGGTGCGCGAGGTGCTGGCGTTGGTGGGGCTGCCGGCCGAGGCGGCGGAGCGTTACCCGCGCCAGTTCTCCGGCGGCCAGCGGCAGCGGATCGCGATCGCCCGGGCCCTGGTGATGTCGCCGAAGCTCATCGTGTGCGACGAACCGGTCAGCGCGCTCGACCTGTCCGTCCAGGCGCAGGTCCTCAACCTCTTCAGCGAGCTCCAACGGGAGACGGGCGTCAGCTACTTGTTCATCTCCCACGACCTCGCCGTGGTCCGGCACCTCGCCCAGCGGATCGTCGTCCTGTACCGCGGTGACGTGGTGGAGAAGGGCACGACCGAGGAGGTCTACGCCGACCCGGAACACCCCTACACCCGAAAGCTGTTGGCGGCGGCCGGGGTCGACGGCTCCCCGGCGCCCTCCGCCCGCTGACGCGGGCGCTCCCCAACTCCCTTACACGGAGGCACACATGCAGCAGTTCGCCGACCGGTTCGGCGTCACCAAGCCCCCGGAGCGGTCCGGCTTCAGCGCCGAACGACTGGGCCGGATCGCCGAGTTCTTCGACCGGCAGACCGAACTCGGCGTCATCCCGGGCTGGTCGGCGCTCGTGGCGCGCCACGGAGAGCCCGTGTACGCGGCTGGCGGCGGACTCCGTGATCTCGAACTGGGGCTTCCTGTCGAGCCCGGAACCCTGTGGCGCCTGTACTCCATGACGAAACCGGTGACGTCCGTCGCCGTCATGATGCTGGTGGAGCGGGGGCTGCTCGGACTCGACGACCCGGTCGGCGCGTACATCCCCGAGTTCGCGGACATGGCGGTGTACGACGGCGGATCGCCGGGGAGCGTACGGGTCCGGTCGGCCGCTCACCCGGTGACCGTGGGCCATCTCCTCACGCACACAGGGGGGTTGACCCTCGGCCTCGCCCACATGAACCCGGTGGACGCGCTGTACCGCGAGGCCGGACAGGACGTGCTCCCGCTGCCGGGCGCCACGCTCCGGCAGATGTGCGCCGATGTGGGCGGACTCCCGCTGCTGTTCGAACCGGGCACCGCGTGGAACTACTCGCTCGGCGTCGACGTACTCGGCCGGATCATCGAGGTCGCCAGTGGCGAGCCCCTCGACACGTCCATCGAGGCCAACGTGCTCGGCCCGCTCGGGATGACCGACACGACGTTCGCGCTCGCGCCCGAGCGGATTCCGGACCTGGCCGAGATCTACAGCCCGGACCCCGCATCGGGCCGGCTCACCGTGAACCAGGAACTGCGGCCCACCTTCCGCGAGCCGGCCCCGTTCCCGTCCGGCAGCGGTGTCCCCGGATTGGTGTCGACCCTGGAGGACTACCACCGGTTCGCCGCCATGCTCGTGCGTGGCGGCGAACTCGACGGCGAGCGGCTGCTCGGGCCCCGGACCCTCGGGCTCATGACGGCCAACCACCTGCCCGGCGGTGCCGACATCAACTCCTTCGGGCTGTACCCCGACGACGAGCACCGCGGCTGCGGTTTCGGGCTGGGGTTCTATGTCGTCACGGATCCCGTGGTCGCCGGATCCTTCGGCAACAAGGGGGAGTTCGGCTGGTCCGGTGCGGCGAACACGCACTTCTTCGTGGACCCGGTCGACGGGGTCACGGCGGTGTTCTGCACGCAGGTCGTCACGTGGGGCAGGCACCGGACGCCTCTCCGGAGGCAGTTGCGGAACCTCGTCTACCAGGCGATGACCGGCTGAACCGCGCTCAGACGCCCTGGCCGACCGGTACGCGGGGGAAGGACTCCCAGCGGTCGAGTTCGGCCAGGCGGGAGCGGAGCGAGGCACGGATGTTCTCGATGGCGTCGGCGCCCACGGCCAGCCGCAGCGGCGGCTCGTCCAGTGCCGTGACCGCGATGATCGCATCGGCCACGGTGTCGGGGTCGCCGAAGGCCTCGGGCGGCAGCTCGGAGAAGTCGGTGAGGAACTTGCCGACGGTCGGCGCGTAGACGTCGTTCGGAGCGACGACGTGGAGGCTGGTGGCGAACTCCGTTGCGAAGGTGCCCGGTTCGACGATGGTGACCTTGACGCCGGCGGGGGCCAGTTCGTGGGCGAGGGCCTCGCCGATCAGCTCGACCGCGCCCTTGGACGCCGAGTACAGGCCCGAGGAGGGCCAGGCGAACTGGCCGATGAGGGAGGAGATCTGCACGACCCGGCCCTGGGCCGCCCGCAGTGCGGGGAGCGTGGCGCGCAGGACGGCGAGGTTGGCCAGCACGTTGGTGTCGAAGATCGCGCGGGCCTCGGCGGCGTCGATCTGCTCGACGGCGCCGAACAGGCCGTAGCCCGCGTTGTTCACCAGGACGTCCAGGCGGCCTCCAGCCGCACGCACGACGTCGGCCAGGACCTCCTCCGCGTCCGGCGCGGTGATGTCCAGCGGGACCGTGGTGACCCGCCCGTGCGAGGCGCTGTCGGCCAGTTCCGCGAGTCGGTCGCTGCGGCGGCCGACCGCGATCACATGGGCGTCGGCGGCGAGGGCGCGGGCGGCGACCAGACGGCCGAAGCCCGAGGTCGCGCCGGTGATGAGCCAGGTGGAAGGCATGTCGGGGACTCCCTGTGGTGGGCCGTGCGACAGGCACGGCGGGGTGCGGGGGAAAGGGGCACCGGGGCGGTGTTTCGCCGCGGTGTTTCCCTTCCCAAGCCAACCGCCGGGGGAGGGCCGCGCGGACCTCGGAAGCGGCCCTCCGCTTCCTGGGACGCGGAGGGCCACCTTCGTCGCGGCACGGTCCCCCGGCGCGCGCGACCATGGGGGCATGGAGCGGAACGAAGACCTCGGCGACTTCCTGCGGGCGCGGCGCGCGGCGATCGATCCGCAGCGCCTCGGCATTCCCGACGCGGCCCCGCGCCGGGTCCCCGGACTGCGCAGGGAGGAACTGGCGGCGCTGGCGGGCGTCAGCGTGGACTACTACACGCGCCTGGAACAGGGCAGGCCCATCACGCCCTCGGACTCGGTCCTCGACGCCCTCGCGAACGCGCTGCAGCTCGACCCCGCCGAACGCAGCTACCTGCACACGGTGGCGCGCCGACCGGCCGGCGGGCGGCGCCGCACCTCTCGTAGCGTCCAGAAGGTACGTCCCGGGGTGCACGCGTTGCTCGCCCGGCTCGGGGACACGCCGGCCTTCGTCCTGGGCCGGCGCACCGACATTCTGGCGAGCAACCGGATGGCCCGCGCACTGCTCGCCGACTTCGACGCGATGCCTGTCCGGGAACGCAACGCCGTGCGCTGGGTGATGCTCGACGAGGCCGCGCGGTCGCTCTTCGCGGACGACTGGGAGAAGGTCGCCACCATCTTCGTCGGCACGCTGCGGATGGACGCGGCACGGCATCCCGACGACACCCGCACCGCCGAACTCGTGGGTGAACTGTCCATCAAGAGCGACCGCTTCCTGCGCTGGTGGGCGGGGCAGAAGGTGGTCGAACCCAGCCACGACACGAAGGTCCTGCGCCACCCGATCGTCGGCCGACTCACCCTCCACACCGAGGCGTTGACCTTTCCGGGCGACCCGGACCAGACCCTCTTCACGTTCCTGGCCGATCCCGGTTCACCGACGGACGAGGCCATGACGGTCCTCTCCGCATGGGCCGCCGAGCAGAATGATGGAAAAAAGACGTACCCGTTGAGGCGATAATGATGGATTCCGCCCCTTCAAAAAAGGCCGGTGGCCGACCTACCGTTACGGCCAGGTAAACGGCTTGGCGGTTTCTGGAGGGAGAAGGCAATGGTGCCTGCGGAGCTACTCATCGGAAGCCGGTGGCAGGCGTCGGCGGGGTCGGGACGGACCCACGACGTGACGTCGCCCTTCGACGGCAAGACCGTCGGTACCGTGGCGTTGGCCGGCCCCGAGGACGTCGAGGTGGCCCTGGCGGCGGCCGAGCGGGGCGCCGCGGTATGGCGGCGCACCCCCGCGCACGAGCGGATGACCATCCTGCTGCGCGCGGCGGAGCTCGCCGACCAGCGGGCCCCCGAGATCGCGAAGACCATCAGCGGTGAGTCGGGCAAGACCATCACCGAGGCCACCGGTGAGGCATCGCGCTCCGGCGACCTGATCCGTCTCGCCGCCTTCGAGGGCACTCAACTCTACGGCGAGACCCTCCCGTTGGACGCCAACCGCGGCACCGGGCAGGACAAGGTCGGCTTCACGCTGCGCCAGCCCTGCGGAGTGGTCGTGGCCATCACGCCCTTCAACTACCCGGCCCTGCTCGTGCTGCACAAGCTGGCACCGGCGCTCGCCGCGGGCAACGCGGTCGTCCTCAAGCCGGCCACCACCACCCCGCTGACCGCGCTGGCGCTCGCCGAGTGCTTCGTGGACGCCGGGCTGCCCGAGGGCGTGCTCTCGGTGCTCGTCGGCTCCGGCGGGGTACTGGGGGACCTCCTCGTCACCGACCCCCGCGTACGGAAGATCTCCTTCACCGGCTCGACGTCGACCGGCGACCACATCGCCCGCGTCGCCGGCGTGAAGAAGCTCTCCCTCGAACTGGGCGCCTCCTGCCCGGTGGTCGTCCTCCCCGACGCCGACCTCGAACTGGCCGCGAGCGCCGTCGCGTTGGGCGGTTACGTCAACGCCGGACAGGTGTGCATCTCTGTCCAGCGCGTGATCACGCACCCGTCGATCACCGGCGACTTTCTCGACGCCCTGGTCCCGAAGGTCAAGGCCATCCGGACCGGCGACCCGTCCTCCGCCGACACGACCATGGGCTCCCTGATCACGACCGCCGAGGCGGAGCGGGTGGAGCGGGCCATCGCGCAGGCGGGCGCGGACGGCGCACGCATCCTGACCGGCGGCGAGCGGGACGGGACCGTGGTGTCCCCGGCCGTCGTGGCCGACGTCGACCCCAACTCGCCCTTCAGCCAGCAGGAGTTGTTCGGACCCGCCGTCGCCGTCAGCTCGGCCGCCGACTGGGAGTCCGCCATCGCCCAGGCCAACGGCACCGACTACGGCCTCGGCGCCGGCATCTTCACCTCCGACGTCGCCGGCGCGGTCCGCGCCATCCGGGAGATCGACGCCGGCTCCGTCCACATCAACTGGACGCCCCTGTGGCGCGCCGACCTCATGCCGTACGGCGGCCTCAAGGGCAGCGGCTACGGCAAGGAGGGCCCCCGGGCCGCCGTCAGCGAGATGACCGAGGTCAAGACCGTCGTCCTGCACGGCCGTCCCTGGTGACCCGACCACCGCGTCCCCGTACACATCCCCGATCAGGAGCCGACTCATGACCGACCGGACGCAACAGGGCACGGTGCGCCTCACCGTCGCCCAGGCCGTCGTCACCTATCTCTCCCGGCAGTACTCCGTGGCCGACGGGGAGCGCCGCCGGCTCGTACCGGCCGCGCTCGGCATCTTCGGGCACGGCAACGTGGCAGGCCTCGGCCAGGCCCTCGACCAGCTCAGCGACCAACTCCCCTTCGTCCAGGGCCGCAACGAGCAGGGGCTGGTCCACATCGCGACGGCCTACGCCAAGGCCTCGCGCAGGCATGCCACTTTGGCGGTCACCGCCTCCATCGGACCCGGCGCCCTGAACATGGTGACCGGCGCGGGCCTCGCCACCGTCAACCGGCTGCCCGTCCTGCTGCTGCCCGGCGACACCTACGCGACGCGCCACCAAGGCCCGGTACTTCAGCAGCTCCAGCACCCCATCGAGGCGGACGCCTCGGTGAACGACGCCTTCCGTCCGGTCTCCCGCTTCTTCGACCGCATCACCCGCCCCGAGCAGCTGCTGACCGCGCTGCCCACCGCGATGCGGGCCCTCACGGACGTCGACACCGGCGCGGTCGTCGTCTCGCTGCCGCAGGACATCCAGTCCCACGCCTACGACTACCCGGCCGCGTTCTTCGCCGAGCACGACTGGCCGATCCGCCGCCCCGCGCCGGACGCCGACGAGGTCGCGGTGGTCGCGCGGCTGTTCGCCGAGGCGGAGAAGCCGCTGATCATCGCCGGTGGCGGGGTCGTGTACTCCGGTGCAGGCGAGGAGTTGGAGGCGCTCGCCGACGCGGCGGGTGTCCCGGTCGTGGAGACGTTCGCGGGCAAGGGCGCCGTCCAGCGCCGTGCCTGGTGGCAGCTCGGCGGCATCGGTCTGGAGGGCACCCCGGCGGTCAACACCCTTGCCCGGGAAGCCGACTTCGTGCTCACCGTGGGCTCGCGGCTGACGGACTTCGCGACCGCCTCGCACTCCCTCTTCGAGAACCCGGACGTGCGATTCGCCAGCATCAACGTCAATGTGCACGACGCGGGCCGCCTGGGCGCGACCGGCATCGTGGCCGACGCCAAGCGCGCCCTCGCCGCGCTGACCGAGGCCGTACGGTCCAACGGCACGACCACGTCCGACAGTTGGCAGCAGAAGGTGCGCACGCTGGACGAGCGGTGGCGGGCCGAGCGAGCCGCCGCCCTCGACCCGGACGTGCCCTTCGACCTCGCGGCGCTGCCCGACGACTCCGACGTCGTGCGCGACACCGAAGCCGCCCTGACCCAGGGCCAGTTGATCGGTCTGCTCCAGGAGCACGCGCAGGCCGGCGACACGATCATCGCCGCCGCCGGCGGTCCGCCCGGTGACCTCCAGAAGGTGTGGGACGCCACCGAAGGCCGGTACGCCCACCTGGAGTTCGGGTTCTCCTGCATGGGCTACGAGCTGCCCGCCGCGATCGGCGTGCGCTTCGCCCAGCCGGACCCGTCCAAGCGCGTGCTGTCCCTGCTCGGCGACGGAACCTTCCTCATGGCGCCGACCGAGCTGGTCACGGCCGCGCAGGAGAGGCTGCCGATCACGATCGTGATCCCGGAGAACCACGGCTACCAGGTCATCCACCGGCTCCAGATGCTGCGCAGCGGGCGGGAGTTCGGCAACGAGTTCCGCTACCGCGACGGCAGCCTGGAGATCGGCTCCGGCAAGTCCGCCCGTCTCGAAGGCGGTTACCTCCAGGTCGACCTCGTCAAGACCGCCGAGGGCCTGGGCGCCCGGGCCCTGCGCGCCACGACCGCCGACGAGGTGCGTGCCGCGCTGGCCGAGACCCGCGACCACAACGGCCCGGTCGTCCTGGTGGTCCCCGTGATCCCGCACGCGGACCTGCCCGGCGCCGGCGTCTGGTGGGACGTGGCCCCGGCCGAGGTCTCCGAGCAGGAGGCGGTCGCGCAACTGCGCGCCGAGTACGAAGAGGGCCTGGCGTCGCAGAGGTGGTACGGATGAGTCCCACCTCCCTGGGCCGTTCGCCTCTGGACCACGGCCGTCTGCGCGCCCGACTCGCCGCCGGCGAGGTCACGTTGGGCACCTTCATCGGCACCGCCGCGCCGGTCTCGGCCGAGGTGTGCGCCGCCTCCGGCCCCGACTGGCTGCTGCTCGACCTCGAACACGGCGCCGGGGGAGAGGAACAGGCCCGTACGGTCTTCCCCGTCGCCGCGTCCTACGGCGTCCCGACCGTCGTACGCGTCGAGTCCGCGGCCCGCATCCGCATCGGCCGCGTCCTCGACCTGGGCGCCGCCGGGATCATGCTGCCGCGCCTCGACACGGCGGCCGAAGTCGCCGACGCGCTACGGCACTTGAGGTACCCGCCCGCCGGGGACCGGGGCGTGGCCACCTACAACCGGGCCTGCCGCTTCGGGCTCGACGCCGGGGCGCTGGACCGGGAGGGCGAGATCCTCGGCGTGGTCCAGATCGAGTCGGCGAGTTCGCTGGCGGAGGTCGAGGCGATAGCAGCCCTGGACGGCGTCGACGTCCTGTTCGTCGGCCCCCGCGACCTCAGCCACGACCTCGGCGTGCCCGGCGAGTTCGGCGCACCGGTCTACCGAGAGGCGCTGGAACGCGTCCGCAAGGCCGCCGCCGCACACGGCAAGGCCTGCGGACTGCTCGTCCCCGACGGCGCGGCCGCGGCCGCGAAGCGCGCCGAGGGCTGGACGTTCATCGCCATCGGCTCGGACGCGACGCTGCTGGCAGCGGCCCTGACCACCGCGCTCGGCCAGGCCCGGGAACAGGACACCGAGGACCCCCAGGAGGCACGATCATGACCACCGACAACCCGGGCGCCGCACGCGAGATCGGTGTCGGACTGATCAGCGTCGGCTGGATGGGCAAGCTGCACAGCCGTGCCTACCAGGCCCTCCCGTCCGTCTACCCCGAGCTCGGCATCAAGCCCCGTCTCGTCCACGCCGCCGACACCGCCGAGGACCGCGCGGCCTACGCCCGTGACGTCCTCGGCTACGAGCGGGCCGGCACCGACTACCGGGCCGTCCTCGACGACCCGGAGGTCGAGGTCGTCTCGATCTGCGCGCCCAACCTCCTCCACCACGAAATAGGCATCGCCGCCGCCAAGGCCGGCAAGCCCTTCTGGATCGAGAAGCCCGTCGGACGCGGCGCCGAGGAGACCGCCGAGGTCGCCGCAGCCGCCCGCGCGGCCGGGGTCGTCACCTCCATCGGCTACAACTACCGCCACGCCCCCGCCGTCGAACGCGCCCGCGAACTGATCGCCGAGGGCCGCCTGGGCCGGATCACCAACGTCCGCGCCACCTTCTTCTCCGGCTACGCCTCCGAGCCCAAGGGCGCCCTGTCCTGGCGCTTCAAGCGGGACCTGGCAGGGCACGGCGCGCTCGGCGACCTGCTGAGCCACGTCGTGGACCTGGTCAGCTATGTCGTCGCCCCGATCGACGAGGTCTCCGCCCTCACCAGCACCGTCTACACAGAACGCCCGCTCCTGCCCATGGGTTCGGGCACGCACTTCGCGGTGATCGAGGACGGCGAGATGGCGCCCGTGGAGAACGACGACTACAGCGCCGCCCTCGTCCGCTTCCACGGCGGAGCCGTCGGCACCCTGGAAGCCTCGCGCGTCATCGTCGGCCCGCAGTGCGGCATCGGCTTCGAGATCTACGGCACCGACGGCTCGGTGACCTGGAACTTCGAGCGCATGAACGAACTGCGCGTCGCCCTCGACCGCAGCGGCCCCCAACAGGGCTACACGACCGTGCTCGGCAACGGACACATGGGCGACTACGCCAGCTTCCAGCCCGGCCCCGGCAACAGCATGGGCTACGACGACCTCAAGGTGATCGAGGCCAAGAAGTTCCTCGCCGCCGTCGCCGGCATCGAGCACCACAACTCGACCATCGAGGACGCGCACGCCGTCGCCGAGGTCATCGCGGCCGCCGCGGCCTCCGCCGAGAGCGGCTCCTGGCAGTCGGTGCTCGCGGTGCCGGGCGCGAACTTCGGTCATGCGGCGCGGAGTTGATCGTATGAGCAAGCATGTCGTGGTGGCCCTCGGCCCGGTCGACATCGCCACCGTGGCCCCGGTCCTCGGCGAGAGCGTCACCTTCGTCACCGACCCCACGCCCGAGGACCTCGCGGTCGCCGAGGGGGCCATCGTGCGCGCCGACCGGCGCGTCGACGAGGACCTCCTGCGGCGGGCGCCGCGGCTGCGGGTCGTCGCCCGCACCGGAGTCGGCGTCGACCTGGTCGACGTGGCGGCGGCCTCCGACCGCGGGATCCCCGTGGTCATCACCCCCAACAGCGGCAGCCGGGCCGTGGCCGAGGGCGTCTTCGCCATGGCCCTGCACCTCACCAAGCGGCTGAAACCACTGACCGAGCTGGTACGGGACGGACAGTGGGCCCGCCGGAACGCCGTACCGGTCGGCGATCTGGACGGCGCCACCCTCGGGATCGTCGGATACGGCCGCATCGGCCGCCGGGTGGGCGAACTCGCCGCCGCCTTCGGCATGCGGACACTCGCGTACGACCCCTTCAGCCCGCCGCCGGCCGGGATCGCCTGCGCCGACCTCGGTGAACTCGCCGAGGCCTGCGACGTGTTGACCCTGCACGCACCGCTCGTCGAGGAGACCCGGCACCTCGTGGACGAGCGCCTGCTGGCCCGCGTCAAGCCGGGCGCGATCCTGATCAACTGCGGCCGCGGTGGGCTGCTCGACGCCGATGCCGCTCTGGCCGCTCTGGAATCCGGACGCCTGTCCGGGGTAGGACTGGACGTGTTCGATCCCGAGCCGGCCCTCTACCACCCCCTGTTCGACCACCCGGACGTCGTCCTGACCCCGCACCTGATGGGCATGACGCGCCGGGCCATGACACTGACCTTCGTCGACGCCGCCCGCGGTGTCGCGGACGTCCTCGCGGGCCGCCCGCCGACCGCGGTCGCCAACCCAGACTGGAACCACCGAAAGGCCACGGCATGACCACCTCACCGCTGAACCGGATCGCCGGCGCCCCCATCTCCTGGGGCGTGTGCGAAGTCCCGGGCTGGGGCTACCAGTTGACGCCCGAGCGGGTACTGAACGAGATGCGCGAGGTCGGCCTGGCCGCCACCGAGTTCGGCCCGGAGGGCTTCCTGCCCGCCGCGCCGGACGCCATGGCCCGCACGCTCGCCGACCACGACCTGCACGCGGTCGGCGGCTTCACCCCGCTGCTGCTGCACGTGCCCGGACACGACCCGCTGCCCGAGGCCGAGCAGCTCCTGGCGGGCTACGACGCCTCGAAGGCGGAGGTGCTCGTTCTGTCGGCCGTCACCGGCCAGGACGGCTACGACTCCCGACCCGAACTGGACGCCGACGGCTGGAAGCTGCTGCTGTCCAACCTCGACCGGCTCGCCGCGCTGGCCGCCGAACGCGGCGTACGCGCCGTCCTGCACCCGCACGTCGGCACGATGATCGAGAACGGCGACGAGGTCCGCCGCGTCCTGGAGCACTCGGCGATCTCGCTCTGCCTCGACACCGGCCACCTCCTCATCGGCGGCACCGACCCGGCCGAGCTCACCCGGCAGGCGCCCGAGCGCATCGCCCACACCCACATGAAGGACGTGGACGCCTCCCTCGCCGCCAAGGTCCAGGACGGGCGGCTCAGTTACACGGACGCCGTGCGCGAGGGCATGTACCGCCCGCTGGGCGCCGGGGACGTGGACGTGGAGGCCATCGTCACCCACCTCAGCGCACGCGGCTACGACGGCTGGTACGTCCTGGAGCAGGACACCATCCTGACCGAGGAGCCCACGTCCAAGGGACCGGTCGAGGACGTGTGGGCCAGCGCCGAGCACCTGCGCACGGTGCTGCGCGGAGTCGCGTAGCGGTGCTGCGCACAGTCGCGTAGTCGTACATCGTCTGATGTGTATTTGATGTCTTCCGAGGGATTGACCGGGAAGTGCGGAGCGCCCAAGAATGCCGGGACTATTGGGCGCCCGCCTTTCCGGATGAGGATCCGGACTTGAGAATCCGGACATGAGGAATCCAGGAAACGGAAATGAGCGCTGACGAATTTCTGGCCACGTGCTGGACCACCGCGGGCGACACCGCACCCGATGAGGAGGACCAGCGAAGTCCGCTGAACCTGAGAGAACGCGTGGAAGCCGCCCGCGACGCCGGATTCACAGCTTTCGGAATGCTGTACGTGGACCTGCTGGAGGCCGAGCGCGAGTACGGCCTCGCCGGTGTCCGGACCCTCTTCGCGGACAACGGGATCGACCACATCGAACTGGAGCTGCTGACCGACTGGTGGGCCGACGGACCCAGGCGGGCCGCGTCGGACGCCGTCCGCGCCGGCATGCTGCGGGCCATCGAGGCGCTCGGCGCACTCACCTTCAAGATCGGCCCCGACGTGGCGGACGAGCCCTGGGACCTGGACGTCTGGGCCAAGGAGTTCGCCGTGCTGGCGGCGCAGGCCGAAGACGTGGGCGCCCGGCTCGGGGTCGAGCCCCTGCCCTGGTCCAACCTCAAGACCGTGCACGACGGGCTCCTGCTGGTCGAGACCGCGGGTCATCCGGCGGGCGGCCTCATCATCGACGCCTGGCACACCGAGCGCGCCCACACCCCGCCCGCCGAACTGGCGGAGATACCGGGATCGCGGATCGTCGGCGTGGAACTCGACGACGCCGACACGGACGTCGTGGGCACGCTCTTCGAGGACACCGTCCATCGCCGCAGGCTGTGCGGGGAGGGGTCCTTCGATCTCCCCGGCATCATCGCCGCGCTCCGCACGGCCGGCTTCCGCGGCCCCTGGGGCGTGGAGATCCTCTCCGACACGCACCGCGCACTGCCGGTGCGGGAGGCCGCGGCGGCGGCGTTCCGCACCGTTGCGGCGCTGGTGAGGTAAAGACCGCAGAGGCATCGGCCGGTCGACCCGTGGTTAATTCCAGGGTCGACCGGCCTTTTCGCGTGTAGGGGCCACACGAAATGCCTTTCAAGTAATTGCTCCGACGTCTTTCCTTGATGGGTAAATGATGTCATTACAAACGTTGACCTGAGGGTGGCATGACGGTTCTATCTCGTCATAGGCAACAGCCGTGTTAACAGCACGTGATCCGCGGAGTTCGCAAGGTCATCCGCTGCTCCCTTTCCCCTGAAGCACAGTGAGGTGCAGGAAAGATGGACCGTAACGCCCACCCCCGCTCACGCAGAATCGCCCCCGTCGTCGCGGCGGCAGCTGCCGCCGCGCTGCTCGTGGCCGGATGCTCCAGCAGCTCCGGCGGCAAGAAGGCCGACGAGAGCGGGAACGACATCGCGGCCGGCAAGGCCACCACTCCCCGCATGACGATCGCGATGATCACCCACGCGGCTCCCGGTGACACCTTCTGGGACACCATCCGCAAGGGCGCCCAGGCCGCCGCCGCCAAGGACAACGTCAAGCTCGTCTACTCCAGCGACCCCAACGGCCCCAACCAGTCGAACCTGGTGCAGAACGCGATCGACCAGAAGGTCGACGGCATCGCGGTCACCCTGGCTAAGCCGGACGCGATGAAGGCCGTGGTCGCCAAGGCGGAGCAGGCGGGCATCCCCGTCGTCGGCTTCAACACCGGTGTGCAGGACTGGCAGAAGCAGGGCCTGCTCGAGTACTTCGGGCAGGACGAGAGCATCGCCGGTGAGGCGTTCGGCCGCAGGCTCAACGAGGCCGGTGCCAAGCACACCGTCTGCGTGATCATGGAACAGGGCCAGGTCGCCCTGGAGGCCCGCTGCGCCGGCGTGAAGAAGACCTTCAAGGGCAAGACCGACATCCTCTACGTCAACGGCACGGACATGCCGTCGGTGAAGTCGACGATCACCGCCAAGCTCAAGACGGACTCCTCGATCGACTACGTCACCACGCTCGGCGC
>NZ_JBSFLV010000139.1:0-23409 GCF_053599215.1 Streptomyces sp. NPDC001002
GCGACCGTGGGCAAGGCGGCGAAGATGGGCGACTATCTGCGCTACGCCATGTACGACAAGTACTTCAAGAAAATCGGCAACTGCGTCGGCCCGTCGACCTGTCCGGCCGGCACCGGCAAGGACGCCTCGTCGTATCTGCTGTCCTGGTACTACGCGTGGGGCGGCGCGACGGACACGAGCGCGGGGTGGGCCTGGCGGATCGGGTCCAGCCATGTCCATGGCGGCTATCAGAACCCGCTCGCCGCGTATGCGCTCAGCGCGTATGCGGACCTGAAGCCCAAGTCGTCCACGGGGGCAGCCGATTGGGGGACCTCGCTCACCCGGCAGCTGGAGTTCTACCGCTGGCTGCAGTCGAACGAAGGGGCCATCGCGGGTGGGGCGACGAACAGTTGGGCGGGGCGGTACGCGACTCCGCCGGCCGGGACGTCGACCTTCTACGGCATGTACTACGACCAGCAGCCCGTCTATCACGACCCGCCGTCCAACCAGTGGTTCGGTTTCCAGGCGTGGTCGATGGAGCGGGTCGCCGAGTACTACCAGCAGACGGGGAACGCGAGCGCCAAGGCGGTGCTGGACAAGTGGGTCGACTGGGCGCTGTCCAAGACCACGATCAATCCGGACGGGACGTATCGGATTCCGTCCACGCTCCAGTGGTCGGGGCAGCCGGACACGTGGAACGCGTCAAGTCCCGGTGCGAACAGTGGACTTCACGTCACTGTCGCCGACTACACGGATGACGTCGGGGTGGCTGCCGCGTATGCCAAGACGTTGACGTACTACGGCGCGAAGTCCGGTGACGCGGAGGCGAAGTCGGTGGCGAAGGCGCTGCTGGACGGCATGTGGGCCAACTATCAGGACGGGCTCGGTGTCGCCGTCCCGGAGACGCGGGCCGACTACAACCGGTTCGACGACTCGGTGTACGTGCCGAGCGGGTGGAGCGGGAAGATGCCCAACGGGGATGTCATCAACTCCTCTTCGACGTTCGCCTCGTTGCGGTCCTTCTACAAGAACGACCCTGCCTGGTCGAAGATCGAGGCGTATCTGGCGGGCGGGGCGGCGCCGTCGTTCACGTATCACCGGTTCTGGGCCCAGGCGGACATCGCGATGGCCATGGGTTCGTATGCGGAGCTTCTTGAATAGCTGCCCCGCCGGGCGCTTCGCGGAAAGGTCGTGCTTCGGCTGCGGGCCGTGTGTGGCTGGTCGCGCAGTTCCCCGCGCCCCTTAAGAGGGACGTGGCGACTCGCCGTCTCTCCAGGAAGCGTCCGTTCAGGCTCCGCGTACGTTGCTCCGTCACCTGACGGCGGAGCCGATCGGCCGGGCGGCCCTCTCCCGCACTGGGGGCCGCCCGGTTCTCGCGCGACCCATTTCCGGAAGGAACCCCCGTGCGAAGAACCCGCATTCTTACGGCCGTTCTGGCCCTCGCGGCCGGATTACTCGCGGGCAGCCCGCCTGCCCTCGCCGCCGGCAGCCCGAAAGTGGCACTCGCCGCCGATACCTACACCTGGAAGAACGCCCGGATCGACGGGGGCGGATTCGTCCCCGGGATCGTCTTCAACCGCAGCGAGAAGAACCTCGCCTACGCCCGCACCGACATCGGCGGTGCCTACCGCTGGGAGGAGTCGACGAAGACCTGGACGCCGTTGCTGGACTCGGTCGGGTGGGACGACTGGGGGCACACCGGTGTGGTGAGTCTCGCGTCCGATTCCGTCGATCCGAACAAGGTGTACGCGGCTGTCGGGACGTACACCAATAGTTGGGACCCGACCAATGGGGCCGTGCTCAGGTCCGGTGATCGGGGGGCCAGTTGGCAGAAGACCGACCTGCCGTTCAAGCTCGGGGGCAATATGCCCGGGCGGGGCATGGGCGAGCGACTGGCAGTTGATCCGAACAAGGACAGTGTGTTGTATCTGGGGGCGCCCAGCGGCAGAGGGCTGTGGCGGTCGACGGACTCCGGGGTGACCTGGGGGCAGGTGACCAACTTCCCCAACGTCGGTAATTACAGGCAGGATCCGACCGACACGAGCGGCTACGCCAGTGACAACCAGGGGATCGTCTGGGTCACCTTCGACGAGTCCAGCGGGAGCGCCGGCACGGCGACCAGAACCATTTACGTCGGGGTCGCCGATACCGCCAACTCCGTCTACCGCTCCACGGATGCCGGCGCGACATGGACGCGGCTCGCCGGGCAGCCCACCGGATTCCTCGCGCACAAGGGGGTGTTGGACGCGAGGAACGGCTATCTCTATCTCGCCTACAGCGACAAGGGCGGGCCGTACGACGGCGGCAAGGGCCAGTTGTGGCGGTACGCGACGGCGAGCGGGACGTGGACGAACATCAGCCCGGTCGCGGACGCCGACACCTACTACGGGTTCAGCGGACTCACCGTCGACCGGCAGCATCCCGGCACCGTCATGGCGACGGCGTACAGCTCCTGGTGGCCGGACACCCAGATCTTCCGTACGACGGACAGCGGCGGCACGTGGACGAAGGCGTGGGACTACACCTCGTACCCCAACCGCTCGAACCGCTACACGATCGACGTCTCGTCCTCCCCCTGGCTGACCTTCGGCGCGAACCCCTCGCCGCCCGAACAGGCCCCGAAACTGGGCTGGATGACGGAGTCGCTGGAGATCGACCCCTTCAACTCCGCGCGGATGATGTACGGGACGGGCGCGACGCTCTACGGCACGGAGAACCTGACGAACTGGGACAGCGGCGGCCAGTTCACCGTGAAGCCCATGGTGCAGGGGCTGGAGGAGACGGCGGTGAACGACCTCGCCGCTCCCCCGTCGGGCGGCGCCCAACTCCTCAGCGCCCTCGGTGACATCGGCGGTTTCCGGCACACGGACCTCACCAAGGTGCCGTCGATGATGTACACCTCCCCGAACTTCACCACGACCACCGGCCTGGACTTCGCCGAGACCAATCCCAACACGGTGGTCCGCGTCGGCGACCTCGACTCCGGTCCGCACATCGCGTTCTCGACGGACAACGGCGCCAACTGGTTCGCGGGCAGCGACCCTTCGGGCGTGAGCGGTGGCGGGACGGTGGCCGCGGCGGCCGACGGGAGTCGGTTCGTGTGGAGTCCTGCGGGTGCCGGGGTGCACTACGCGACCGGCTTCGGTTGGTCCTGGTCGGCGTCGAGCGGCATCCCCGCCGGTGCGACCGTCGAGGCGGACCGGGTCGACGCTAAGACCTTCTACGGCTTCAAGTCAGGGAAGTTCTACGTCAGTTCGGACGGCGGCGCGACCTTCACCGCCTCCACCGCCACCGGCCTGCCGAGCGGCGACACCGTCCGCTTCAAGGCGCTGCCCGGCACGAAGGGCGACATCTGGCTGGCGGGCGGGGCGAGCGCTGGGGCGTACGGGCTGTGGCACTCCACGGACGGCGGCGCGACCTTCACCAGGCTCGCGAACGTCGACCAGGCCGACACGATCGGCTTCGGGAAGGCGGCGCCGGGCGCCTCGTACCAGACCCTCTACACGAGCGCGAAGATCGCCGGCGTGCGCGGCATCTTCCGCTCGACGGACAAGGGCACGACCTGGACCCGCGTCAACGACCCTGCCCACCAGTGGGGTTGGACGGGCGCGGCGATCACCGGTGACCCTCGGGTGTACGGGCGGGTGTACGTGTCGACGAACGGGCGGGGTGTCGTCTACGGCGACCTACGTCCCGCACGGTGATCCGACAAGGCACCGTAGTGGGACAGCCGGGAGGGCGGTCGAGCCCTCCCGGTGTCATCGGATCCTGTCGGCGGCCGCCTTCCAGATGGCCGTGAGTCGTCGTAGCTGGAGCTTGTCCGTGGTGGGCAGCGACTGGGCGTAGGCGCGTCGCAGGGCCAGGACGGTGGAGGGGAGGTGGAGTTCGGCGCCGCAGTCGCCGTCCGCCACGGCGACGGCGATCTCCCGTTTACGCAGGTCAGTGGTGGCACCCTGCTTGCGGTAGGCGGCCTTGAGCTGATCGTAGGCCGTGTCGGGGGACACGTACGTGTAGCCCTTGTCCCGCATGCAGGCCCGCCAGTCGTTCATGGCCCTGCGGTAGGTCGGGGACTTCTCCACGCGGGGACTGAGCGTGCTGTTGAGATTCTGCGGGAAGTAGGCGATGGACACCCAGTCGTCGAGTTTTCCGTAGAGCGACGTACGGCTTTTCGCCTCGCAGCCACGCGCCGAGAAGGTGATGTTCTGACCGCCCCCGAATCTCATCTCCCGGAAGTCGGTGGCGCTTCCGCGCAGAGCTTTCATGTACGCGGCGGAATTGGCCGCCGTGTCGACGGTCTTCTTGTCGGAGCCGGAGTCGTACTGTGCGGCGATACCGTATCCCCTGGCGTGTCGGTCCCGCATGTTCAGGGAGCGTTCCTCATCGGATTCGCCGGTCGGTTCCGCCACTTCGGCGTGGTAGCGGAATCCCTTCGCCGTCATGCATGCCGATATCAGCTCGGATTCCGCGTTGGCGAGATCGAGGTTGGTCCGGGAGAAAGAACCGGAGCGGGTGAGGAGATCGAGTTCGGCGCCGGTGAGTTGAACGTTCGTGTGCGCCTTGTCGGTGGCGGATGTCCCGCAGGCCGTCAGTGCGAGAACGCCCGCCACCGCGCAGGCGAGCGGAGCAAGTCGCATGGTGCCCTGACCCTCTCGGTCGTCGGGTGGGAAGGCGGAGGGGGAGACGCGGTGTCCGCGGGCAACAGCCCGCGGACACCTTTGAACGGTGGGTTCCTGAGCGTCGGCCTACGGCACGGGGCCACCGCACGCCGAGCTCGTACCGCCGGAAGCGGTGCCCCAACTGTTCGAGGACACGGCGTTGTTGAACGTGGCGTTGAAGTTTCCGCCCGTACCGCGGTAGACCCAGCCGCCGGTCCCGGTGTAGCTCTTCCCGGTCCAGACGACGGCTTCGCAGTTGTTTCCGTTGTTGTAGTCGGAAGTGGCGCAGTTGTCCCAGTTACCGTTGGGACAGTCGCCGCGAGAGAATATGGACCAGTCGGCGTTCCTGCCGGACAACTCTCCCGGGTTGCCCGCCGGAGAGTAATTGGCGTTCGGCCAGAAGCAGAAGTTGCCACTGCCGCATCCGGAAGGCGCGGCGGCAATCTTCACTGACGTGAATGCCGTCGCGGACACCTGGGTCTGCTTCTCCGAGCCGTTCGCCGAACTGGCGGCCGAGGTTCCGGCCGTGATCCCCAACAGGAGTACCACTCCTGCGATCATGGCCAATATACGCCTCATCTTTCCCCCTTGCTGTTCGAGTTGGTCGCCTTCACTATTGCCAGCACCCGCCCCACCTGGCCATGCTGTGTCGCCCAGGAGAAAAAGCCGTGGCTGCAGGGGGGGAACTGCATGCTCCGCATTCACTTCACGGACGCCGACCTGGCGACGACCCGGGTGGCCACGGCACCTGACGCACTCTGGGAGGTGACCGCGAGCCTGCACCGGTTCCAGTCCCGTGCGGGCCGTTGGGCGTACGCCGGGTGGTACCGGACCGTCCAGGACCGATTACGTGAGCGGCACCTCGACCGCACCGTCCGTGAGGTGCTGCTGCCGCTGTTTCCGCGAGCCCGGTACTTTCCCGACTTTCTGACACCCGGTCAACCGAGCTGCGCAGGCGACGGATTGGCCACAGGACTCGCCGCCATCGTGTCCACACCGGCCGACCGGGTGCGCCACGAACTGGCCCTGCTGGACAGCAGAGTCGGAGCTCCGGCATGGGTGCGCCGGCTGACCGACACGAAGGAGCGCCGGGATCTCGCGGCAACCATCCGCGCGTATCACGATGTGGCCGTGCGTCCGTTCGCCGACCAGATCCACGCCCACCTGGAGGCGAAGCGGTCGTCGTCCTGCCGCGACCTGCTCGCCGGGGGCGTCCAGGGGATGTTGGCCGGGCTCGGACCGACCATGCGCTGGGAGCCACCGGTCCTCCACGTCCGCTACGCGGAGGACCGGGACCTCTATCTGCGCGGCCGGGGCATACGGCTCGTACCGTCCTACTTCTGCTGGGACACCCCCGTCAGCCTGGCCGACCCCCGGCTACCGCCCATGCTGCTGTACCCCTTGCTGCACGAACCGGCCGCGGCGGCCCTCGACTCCCCGCTGACCGCGCTGCTCGGGCGCACCCGGGCGACCGTGCTGCGCGTCGTGGCGTCGGGAGCGGGCGCCACGACCGGGGAGATCGCCCGTGCGGCGGGGATCTCCCCGTCCTCCGTGAGCAAACACGCCGGGGTACTGCGCGGCGCCGGTCTGCTGATCAGCAGCCGGCACGGCGGGAATGTCCTGCACACGCTCACCCCCGCCGGTGTGTCCATGCTCCGCGCCGACGTCCGAGCCTCGACGGCGGCCTCATGAGCCGCTGCCCCGCCCGTCCCTCGGACCCGCCCGTCCCTCGGACCCGCCCGTCCGTCAGACCCAGGCGTTCCCTCAGACCCAGGCGTTCCCTCTGTTCACGGTGTGTAGACCGACGGCCGGGGCGCCGTCCCCATCCCGTCCCCGATGAAGAAGCTCGGATGCGGGGGCTGGTTGTAGGCCGTGTTCTGCCAGGCCAGAGCCGTGCGGTACTGGGTGTCGTGGAGGAGGGTCGTGATCCTCGTGGTCGTCTCGTACGGCGTCGAGTAGATCCGTAGTGCCGTGTTGTCCGACGTCGGCCACACCACCTCCTCACGCCAGTCGCCGAGGATGTCGCCGGACAGGGACGGGGTCGCCTTCGTGCTGTTGTTGGAGTGGACCGAGGCGCCGGTCAGGAGGCGGGTGTCGGCGGCGGTGCCGTACTTGTCGATGTGGGTGCCGTCGAGGAGTTCGCGGACCGGGTCGGCGTCCCACCAGGAGAGGAAGTTGGTGCTGGAGGGCTTACGGGTCGACACCACCGTGCCCTTGGGGTCGCGGACACCGCTCTCTGACGCCGACCACGATTCGGCGCCCGCGCTGCCCGCCCAGATGTCCCCGGAGACACCCCGGCCGTTGTCGCCGTTGGCCGATGTGGACCAGATCACCTGGCCCGTCCTCGCGTCCGCCATCCACGACGACGGCTTCGAGGAGTCCTCGTCGACCTTGAACTCCTCCAACCCCGCGCGGGACGGGTCGAGATCGCCGACGTGCATCGCGTCGCCGTGGCCGTTCTTGGTGGTCCACAGCCCGGAGCCGTTGTCGTCCACGGTCATCGAGCCGTACACGATCTCGTCCTTGCCGTCCCCGTCGACGTCCGCGATCGACAACTGGTGGTTGCCCTGACCGTCGTACCCCTTGCCGGAGTTGGTGGAGGAGTTGGTGTCGAAGGTCCAGCGGCGGGTGAAGGCGCCGCCGCGCCAGTCCCAGGCCGCGATCACCGTGCGGGTGTAGTAGCCGCGGGCCATGATCAGGGAGGGGCGGGCGCCGTCCAGATACGCCGTGCCGGCGAGGAAGCGGTCCACGCGGTTGCCGTAGGAGTCGCCCCACGACGACACCGTGCCGCGCGCCGGGACGTAGTCGACCGTGCCCATCGCCTTGCCGGTCTGGCCGTTGAACATCGTCAGGTACTCGGGCCCGGACAGGACGTAGCCGCTCGAATTGCGGTAGTCCGCCGATGAGTTGCCGATGACCGTGCCCGTTCCGTCGACCGTGCCGTCCGCCGTCTTCATGGCGATCTCGGCCTTGCCGTCGCCGTCGTAGTCGTACACCTGGAACTGCGTGTAGTGCGCGCCGGAGCGGATGTTGCGTCCCAGGTCGATGCGCCACAGTCGGGTGCCGTCGAGCCTGACGCCGTCCAGGATCGTGTTGCCGGTGTAGCCGGACTGGGAGTTGTCCTTGGCGTTGGTCGGCTGCCACTTGAGGACGAAGTCCAACTGGCCGTCGCCGTCCAGGTCTCCCACGGACGCGTCGTTCGCCTCGTACGTGTAAGCCACTCCGTCGGGGGTCGTGCCGCCGGCGGGTGGAGTGATCGGCACGTCCTTGTAGCCGGTGCGGAACTGGACCGCGTGGACCGAGTCCGCCTGCTCGACGCCGCCCACGATCGCCCGGACCGTGTAGTCGGCCTGGGCGGGGGCGCCGGCGTGGAAGTAGTTCGTGGAGCCGGTGACCGGCGTCGAGTTGACCTTCGTACCGGCCCGGTAGACGTTGAAAGAGACGTCGTTCGGGTCGGTGCCCAGCCAGCGCCAGCTGACCAGGTTGCCGCTGTCGGTGTGGACGCTGACGACACCCCGGTCGAGCTTCTCGACCTGACGGGCGGTGGCGGCCTCGGCCGGGCCTGCGCTCAGACCGGTGAGTCCGGCGGCGACCAGGGCTGCCGCCGCGGCCATCGCCGAGACGACGGCTCGGCGTCTGCGACGCGAGCTCGGATACAGGTGCGGGTGCGGATGCGGGTGCTGCACGTGACGTACCTCCAGAGAGGACGGACGGGTTCCGCACGTTCAGTCGCCGCCGTCCGCCGCCGCGTTGCCGTATCTTTCGGCCAGTTCGGCGATCGTTCGGGCGATGCGTTCGCGCAGCTCGGGCGGTTCGAGGACCTCGATGTCCGTGCCCAGGCGCAGGAACTCGCCATGCGCCCGCTCGACGGACTCGATGGGGACCCGGGCGACGGTCCAACCGTCCTCGCCCGTACGTCCGTTCACCGCCCTCGGCAGCTCCACGCCCGGGGCCAGCCGCACCACGGCCTCCGCCCGGTACAGCCGGTCGTGGAAGTCGCGCTGGTACGCCGTCCAGTAGGCCGCCAGGTCGAAGGCTTCGGGGCGGGTGAACTCCTCGTCGGACGTGGCCAGTTCGAGGATCTGGTCGACCCGGAAGGTACGCGGCCCGGATCCCTCGACTCCCGCCACGACGTACCAGCGCCCCGCCTTCAGCACCAGCCCGTACGGCTCCAACCGCCGCTCCACATCGGTCGGTTCGGCCCAGCGGCGGTAACGGACGTGCAGGACACGGCTGTTCCAGACCGCGTCCGCCACCGCCGGCAGGAACGGGGCGTCGTCGGCGTCCGCGTACCAGCCGGGTGCGTCCAGGTGGAAGCGGCCGCTGATCCGGTCGGCGTGACCGCGCAGCTCCGGCGGCAGCGCGGCGCGGACCTTGAGCTGGGCGGCAGCGAGCACGGAGCCGAGGCCCAGCTCGGCGGCCGGTCCGGGGGCGCCGGAGAGAAAGAGCGCCTCCGCCTCGCCCGCGGTGAGCCCGGTCAGGCGCGTGCGGTAGCCGTCGAGCAGACGGTAGCCACCGGCGTGGCCCGCGTCGCCGTACAGCGGGACGCCCGCCGCACCCAACGCCTCGACGTCCCGGTAGACCGTGCGCACCGAGACCTCCAGCTCCTCGGCGAGCTGGGCGGCGGTCATCCGCCCCCGGGTCTGGAGCAGCAGGAGGATCGAGACGAGTCGGCTGGACTTCACGTCATCAGAATCCCAGACTTCACTGACAGAGGTTGTCGGTGAAGCCGTCCTAGCGTTCTGCCATGGCTTTCACCGAGAAACTGCTGACCGTGCCACCCCCGATCGAGCTGGCCGGCCGGCACATCAAGCGCTACCACGTCACCGCCGACCCGGCGGGCATCGCGCCCGAGATCGAGAAGGCGGCGTACGCGATCCTGCCGGAGCTGTTGCCCGAGCCGGACGACACGCCGCCCGCGACCTTCGTGGTGCTGCACAAGGGCGGCGACACCGGCGCCTATCTCAACGCCTACAGCTGGGTGTGGGACAACGTGCTGCACTTCCGAGGCGCCTCGGCGGGCCAGCCGGTCCTCGGCTGCCCGGACGACGACCCCACCCACTTCATCAAGCCCGAACTGCCCTGGATCGGCTGCGTCTGGGAGCTGCCGCCGATCCTGCACGAACGGGACGCCTGGGTACGGCACTTGCTCGCGCCCGAAGTCCCTGATCTGGACGCCTACTTGGCCGACTCCCTGCCCGAGGGAACGACGGGGGACCGCGCATGAGCGGCCCGCACGACTTCGACTTCCTCCACGGCGATTGGGAGGTGGTCAACCGTCGCCGCACCGACTTCCTCGATCCGGAGAGCGGCTGGGAGGTGTTCCCGGCCACGGCCCGCTGTTGGCCGCTGTTCGACGGGGCCGCGAACGTCGACGAGATCGATCTGCCGCATCTCGGGGCCAAGGGCGCGACCTTGCGGCTCTTCGACCGGGAGACCGAGCGGTGGTCGCTGTACTGGGCGTCCAGCCGCAGCGGCACGCTCTTCCCACCCGTGATCGGTCAATTCGACGGTGCCCGGGGCGAGTTCCACGGCGACGACACACACGGCGGCAAGAACGTACGCGTGCGGTACGTCTGGACGGTCGCGGCGCCGGACCGCGCCCGCTGGGAGCAGGCCTTCTCCCTCGACACCCTCGATACCCGCGACACCCTCGACGGCGACGAGACCTGGCTCACCAACTGGACCATGGACTTCAGTCGGCCGTCGGCTTCCTGAAGGCCCGCAGTGTGAACTCCGGGTCGGCGCGCGGCCGTTCCTGGTCGGGCAGCGCCTCAAGACGCTCGGCGAACCGTTCGCTGAGCGGGTCGCCGGGCGGCAGCCGGGTGAACCAGCCGCGGCGCAGATCCGCGGCGGTGCGGCGGGGGCTGCGCCCCTGACCCCGGCCCCTGAAGCGGGCCTGTCCCGCTGGCCGCAGGCGGTGCGCGGCCGCGTACGTCTCCACCAGCAGGGCGGCGTCCGGGGCCGGGCGGCGCGGGCGCGGGGCGAGCACCGCGTCGATGTCGCTGCCCACGTCGTGCGCGGCGGCCTTGTCGACGGTGGTGACGTACACCCCGCCCGGTCTGAGCACCCGGGCGCACTCGGCGACGACGGCCCGGACCTGCTCGGGTTCGTCGAGCAGGTGCAGCAGCCACACGCTGGTGACGGCGTCGAAGGTGGCGTCGGGGAACGGCAGCGTACGGCTGTCGGCGAGGACGATCGCGCCGGGCAGCCGCCGAGCGGCCATCCGGGCCATGCCGTACGTCAGGTCCGCGCCCGTCACCCGGGTGGCGGGCCGGGCCGCCGCGAGTCGCCGGGTGACGATGCCGGTGCCGCAGGCGAGGTCGAGCAGTCGGCCGGCCGAGGCGGGCACCAGGCCCAGTACGGCGTCGGCAGCGGCGGCGGCCCGGGGCTCACCGCCGCGGCTCGCGTCGTAGGCGTCGGCTTCCTTGTCGTAGTCGAGCACGGACGTCAGTGTGCCCCGTGGCCCGGTGCCAACTCCTCGACGCGGCGGGCGAGTTCGAAGTCCAGCTCGGTGACCCTGCCGCCGACGCTGTGGGTGTTCACCGACAGGGACACGGTGTTGTAGCCGAGGGTGAGGTCGGAGTGGTGGTCGAGCTCCTCCTGGACCTGGGCGATGTGGACGACCATCGCCGTCGCCCCGAAGTGCGTGCCGAGGCGGTAGGAGCGGGTGAGCAGGTCGCCGTCGAGCGACCAGCCCGGCAGCGCGGCCAGCCCCTCCTCGATCTGCTGCTGCGACAGCGGTTCCACGGGCATGGCATCGCTCCTTCGTGAACGCGGGGTACTCCTTCAGAGTCGCACAGTCCGGGGCGTCGCATCGCTGGTCAGAGGGGGTCGCCCGCAGCACGCCCGGTTCCCTTCCGCGGACGTCGACTACGGTCGTCGTATGACCGCCGCCGCGCACGGGCACTCCACCACCGCCACCAACACATCCACCGTCGACAAGGGTGTCGGCCCCCTGCTGCGGGCCTGGCGGGAGCGGCGGCGGGTGAGTCAGCTGGAGCTGGCGCTGCGTGCCGACTCCTCCGCGCGGCACATCAGCTTCATCGAGACGGGCCGCTCCCGGCCCAGCGAGGAGATGGTGCTGCGGCTCGCCGAGCACCTGGACGTCCCCGTGCGCGAGCGCAACGCCCTGTTGCTGGCGGCCGGTTACGCCCCGCACTACCCGGAGACCCCGCTGGACTCCCCCGCGCTCGACGCCCTGCGCGAGGGCGTGGAGCGGCTGATCCAGTGCTACGAGCCGTATCCGGCGCTGGTCGTGGACGCGACCTACCAGGTGCTGGCAGCGAACCGGGGCGTCGCGGTCCTCCTCGACGGCCTCCCGGCCCATCTCCTCCAACCGCCCCTGAACGCCATGCGGTTGACCCTGCACCCGGAGGGTCTGGCACCACGCATCCGCAATCTGCGCGCATGGCGCGGGCACCTCCTGGAGCAGATGCGGCGCCAGATCGCCCTGCATCGCTCGGAGCGGTTGCGGGAGCTGTACGAGGAGGTGGCCGCCTACCCCGTGCCGGAGGCGGACCCGGACGCCGAACCGGCCGAGCCCGTACCGTACTTCGCGCTGCCGATGCAGTTGGAGCACGAGGGCCGGACGCTGTCGTTCATCTCGTCGATCTCCACGTTCAACACCCCGATGGACGTGACGGTCGCCGAGCTGGCCATCGAGACGCTCCTCCCGGCCGACGAGGCGACCGCAAAGTATCTTCGCGGGTGAGGCATATGCCTCACCCGGATCCCATGAGACTGTCGGCGGAACATGACACACTGCTTCGCGCATACTTCGGCGCGTAGGGGAGGCGTGACGTGAGTGAGCGGCGTCCCGCGCCCACCGTGGGCCAGGTGGTGCTCGGCAAGCGCCTGCAGGAACTGAGAGAGGCGGCCGGCCTCAAGCGTGAGGAGGCCGCCCGGGTACTGCGGGTGGCTCCCGCGACCGTACGGCGGATGGAAATGGCCGACGTCGCGTTGAAGATCCCATATGTCCAGGTGCTGCTTGAGACGTACGGGGTCGCCGAGGAGGAGGCGACGGCGTTCGTCGCGCTGGCCGAGGAGGCGAACCGGCCGGGCTGGTGGCAGCGCTTCCACGACGTGCTGCCGGACTGGTTCAGCCTGTACGTGAGCCTGGAGGGCGCCGCCCGGCTCATCCGCTCCTACGAGCCGCACTTCGTACCCGGGCTGCTCCAGACCGAGGACTACGCGCGTGCCGTCATGGAGGCGGGCACGGTCGGACAGACCGAGCCGGGGGCCATCGAGCGGCATGTGACCCTGCGCATGACCCGCCAGCGTCTCCTTGACCGCGCCGACCCGCCCCACCTGTGGGTGATCATGGACGAGACGGTGCTGCGACGGCCGGTGAGCATCCGCGGCGAGGTGATGCGCGGGCAGCTGGACAAGCTCCTGGAGTACGCCGAGCGCGACCGGGTCACGCTCCAGATCGCCGAGTTCGAGGACGGTCCGCACCCGGGGACGTACGCGCCCTTCACCCTCTTCCGCTTCGCCGAGCCGGAGCTGCCCGACATGGTCTTCACCGAGTACCTGACGGGCGCCCTGTATCTCGACTCCCGCAGCGAGGTCTCCGCGCACCTGGAGGTCCTCGACCACATGACGGCGCGCGCGGCCTCGGCCGAGCGCACCAAGAAGCTGCTGCGGGAGTGCCGCGAGGACTTCTGAGCGGCCCGGCCCCGAGCGGCACAGCACAGCACAGCCCGGAACCACCTGCACTTCTCCCCCCACGGCACCTCCAGAGTCACGCACCGCACCTTTCCCACACGAGGAGAAGACACGGCATGACCGGATCCGACGCCGCGCCCGTCCAGATAGACACCAGCAGGCCGCACCCGGCCCGGGTGTACGACTGGTGGCTGGGCGGCAAGGACAACTACCCCGTGGACGAGGAGCTGGCCCGCCGCATCCTCGCCGCGGACGGCACGGCGGTGCGCGGGGCGCGTGCCAACCGCCGCTTCATGCACCGGGCGACCCGTACCGTCGCCGAGGCCGGCATCCGCCAGTTCCTGGACATCGGCACGGGCATCCCCACCGAGCCCAACCTGCACCAGGTGGCGCAGAGCGTCGCCCCGGACGCGAAGGTCGTGTACGCGGACAACGACCCGATCGTGCTGCGGCACGCGGAGGCGCTGCTGCACGGCTCGGCCGAGGGCAGCACGCAGTACGTGCACGCCGACGTCCGTGACCCGGACACGATCCTGCGGCTGGCCGGCGAGAGCCTGGACTTCACCCAGCCGATCGCGCTGTCGCTGGTCGCGCTCACCCACTACCTGGGCGAGGACCCGGACGGCGACGACGTGTACGGCCTGATCAAGCGGTACGTCGACGTGCTCGTCCCGGGCAGCTACCTGGTGATGTCACAGGTCACCCCCGACCTCAACCCGGAGGCCATCGCGCAGGCCGCCGACCACTTCCGGCGCAGCGGCACCCCCTTCTATCCGCGCAACCTGGCCGAGTTCTCGCGCTTCTTCCACGGTCTGGAGCTGCTCGGTCCCGGCGTCATCTCGGTCTACGGCTGGCGGCCGGACCCGGAGGACGTGGCGGCCCAGGCCGAGGGCATCGTGCCCCTGTACGGCGGGGTCGCCCGCAAGGCCTGACCCGTACGGCTGCGGTGAACGGGTGCGCTCCCCTGCGCTCACCTGACCCGTACGGCTGCGGTGAAAAGGTGCGCTCCCCTGCCCCGCCCTAGGTTCGACACCACGGGCAGAGCAAGGGAGCGCACGTGACCGACACGCGGACACCGCCCGCCGAACCGGGAGCTGCGCTGCTGCGGCTGGGCAGGTTCTTCCGGCCCGGCACACCGGCACCCGACCTGCACAGCATCGGGCTGTCCGGCGGCCGGGAGGCGGACGCCTTCTACCGGGACCGCTGGAGCCACGACAAGGTCGTGAACTCCACGCACGGTGTGAACTGCACGGGTTCCTGCCGGTGGAAGGTGTACGTCAAGGACGGCATCATCACCTGGGAGACCCAGCAGACGGACTACCCGTCGGTGGGCCCCGACCGCCCCGAGTACGAGCCGCGCGGCTGCCCCCGGGGCGCCGCCTTCTCCTGGTACACGTACTCGCCGACCCGCGTGCGCTACCCGTACATCCGGGGTGTCCTGCTCGACCTGTACCGCGAGGCCCTCGCCCGGCTCGGCGACCCGGTCCTGGCCTGGGCCGACCTCCAGGCCGACCCAGAGCGCCGCCGCCGCTACCAGCAGGCCCGCGGCAAGGGCGGCCTGGTCCGCGCCACCTGGGACGAGGCCGTCGAGATCGTCGCCGCCGCGCACGTCCACACCATCAAGACCTACGGTCCCGACCGGATCGCCGGTTTCTCCCCCATCCCCGCGATGTCGATGGTGTCGCACGCGGCGGGCGCCCGCTTCCACTCCCTCATCGGCGCCCCGATGCTCTCCTTCTACGACTGGTACGCCGACCTGCCCGTGGCCTCCCCGCAGGTCTTCGGCGACCAGACGGACGTACCGGAGTCGGGCGACTGGTGGGACGCCGCGTACCTGATGATGTGGGGCTCGAACGTCCCGGTCACCCGCACCCCGGACGCGCACTGGATGGCGGAGGCCCGCTACCGGGGCCAGAAGGTCGTCGTGGTCGCGCCCGACTACGCGGACAACGCCAAGTTCGCAGACGAGTGGCTGCACCCGCACCCCGGCACCGACGGCGCGCTGGCCCTGGCGATGGGCCATGTGATCCTCAAGGAGTTCTTCGTCGACCGCGAGACGCCGTTCTTCGCGGACTACGTACGGCAGTTCACCGATCTGCCCTTCCTGGTCACGCTCACCGAGAAGGACGGCGGACACGTCCCGTCGAAGTTCCTGCGCGCCGCCGACCTCGGGCAGGGCGGCGAGGGCGCCGACTGGAAGACGGTCGTCCTGGACGCGGCCAGCGGTCGCGCGGTCGTCCCGAACGGCTCCCTGGGCTTCCGCTGGACCGACTCCGGCAAGGGCCGCTGGAACCTCGAACTCGGCCCGATCGAACCGCAGTTGAGTCTGTACGACCACGAGGCGTCCGGAAACGTCGAGGTACTGCTCCCCCGCTTCGACACCGACGGCGGCGAGCACGGCCAGGGCCGCGGGGACGTCGTACGACGCGGTGTCCCGGCGACCCGGCTCGGCGGCAAGGACGGTCCGCTGGTGACGACCGTCTTCGATCTCCTCCTCGCCCAGTACGGCGTCCACCGCCCTGGCCTGCCCGGCAGTTGGCCCACCTCCTACGAGGACGCCCGGACCCCCGGCACGCCCGCCTGGCAGGAGGCGCACACCTCCGTTCCGGCCGCCAAGTGCGTGAAGATCGCGAGGGAGTTCGCGCGGACGGCGGAGCGTTCCAAGGGCCGCTGCATGATCCTGATGGGCGCGGGCACCAACCACTGGTTCCACTCCGAGACGATCTACCGCGCCTTCCTGGCTCTCCTCCAACTCACCGGCTGTCAGGGCCGCAACGGCGGCGGCTGGGCGCACTACGTCGGCCAGGAGAAGTGCCGCCCGGTGACGGGCTGGGCCACGCTGGCCGCCGCCTCCGACTGGTCGCGCCCGCCGCGCCAGATGATCGGCACCGCCTACTGGTTCCTCAACACCGACCAGTGGCGCTACGACCGCTTCACGGCCGACGTGCTGGCGTCACCGCTGGGCGAGGGCCGGTTCAAGGGCATGACGGGCGCCGACTGCCTTGCCCTGTCGGCGCGTTCGGGCTGGATGCCGTCGTACCCGACCTTCGACCGCAATCCGCTGGAGCTGGGCGAGGCGTTCGGCGACCCGGTGGCCAAGGCGGTGGCCGAACTCCGCGCCGGGACCCTGAAGTTCGCCTGCGAGGACCCGGACGCGCCGGAGAACTGGCCGCGCGTGCTGACGCTGTGGCGGGCCAATCTGCTGGGTTCGTCGGCGAAGGGCGCCGAGTACTTCACGAAGCATCTGCTGGGCACGCACTCGTCGTTGAGCGCCGAGGAGGCCTCGGTGGACGAGCGCCCGCGTGACGTCGTCTGGCGGGAGGAGGCGCCCGAGGGCAAGCTCGACCTGCTGCTGTCGCTGGACTTCCGGCAGACCTCCTCCACGCTCCTGTCGGACGTCGTGCTGCCCGCCGCGACCTGGTACGAGAAGCACGACCTGTCCTCCACCGACATGCACCCCTACGTGCACTCCTTCACCCCGGCCGTGGACCCGCCGTGGCAGGCGCGCACCGACTTCGACACGTTCAAGGCGCTGGCGGAGCGGGTGAGTGAGCTGTCCGTGCTGCATCTGGGCGTGCGCAAGGACCTGGTGGCGGCGCCGCTCCAGCACGACACCCCGGGCGAGACCGCCCAGCCCGGCGGGGTCGTCCTGGACTGGAAGCGCGGGGAGTGCGAGCCGATCCCCGGGAGGACGATGCCGAACCTTGTCGTCGTGGAGCGGGACTACACGGCGATCGGCGCCAAGTTCACCGCTCTCGGCCCGCTCGTCGAGGAACTGGGCCTGCCCGCCAAGGGAATCGCCCTGCACCCGGACGAAGAGGTCGCGAAACTAAGGGAGTTGAACGGCACGGCCTACCAGGGCCGACCGTCCCTCGACACGGCGGTGAAGGCCGCCAACACGATCCTCGCCCTGTCCGGCACGACCAACGGCCGGCTCGCCACCCAGGGCTTCCACACCCTGGAGCAGCGCACCGGACAGAAGATGGCCCACCTGGCGGCCGAGCACGAGGGCAAGCGCGTCACGTACGCCGACACCCAGGCGGCCCCCGCCCCGGTCATCACCTCGCCGGAGTGGTCGGGCAGCGAGTCCGGCGGCCGGCGCTACACGGCGTTCACGCAGAACACCGAGCAGCTCAAGCCCTGGCACACGCTCACCGGACGCCAGCACTTCTTCCTCGACCACGACTGGATCCACGAACTGGGCGAGGCGCTCCCGGTGTACCGGCCGCCGCTCGACATGAACCGGCTCTTCGGCGAACCGAAGCTCGGCCCCGGCGGACAGCGGGAAGTGACGGTCCGTTACCTCACCCCGCACAACAAGTGGTCCATCCACTCCGAGTACCAGGACAACCTGTTCATGCTCGCCCTCTCCCGGGGCGGCCAGAACATCTGGATGTCCCCGCAGGACGCGGACGCCATCGGGGTGCAGGACAACGACTGGATCGAGGCGGAGAACCGCAACGGCGTGGTCGTCGCCCGCGCGGTCGTCTCGCACCGGATGCCGGCCGGCACGGTCTACATGCACCACGCGCAGGAGCGCACGGTGAACGTCCCGAAGACGGAGGCGACCGGCAAGCGCGGCGGTATCCACAACTCGCTCACCCGGCTGATCCTCAAGCCGTCCCATCTCATCGGCGGCTACGCCCAGTTGAGCTGGGCCTTCAACTACCTGGGCCCGACGGGCAACCAGCGCGACGAGGTGACGGTCATCCGCCGTCGCAGCCAGGAGGTCGAGTACTGATGCGTCCGATGGCCCAGATCGCCATGGTCATGAACCTCGACAAGTGCATCGGCTGTCACACCTGTTCGGTCACCTGCAAGCAGGCGTGGACCAACCGACAGGGCATGGAGTACGTCTGGTTCAACAACGTCGAGACCCGCCCCGGACAGGGCTATCCGCGCCGCTACGAGGACCAGCAGAAGTGGAAGGGCGGCTGGGAGCTCAACAGGCGCGGCGCCCTGAAGCTCAAGGCGGGCGGCCGTTTCCACAAGCTCGCCGGGATCTTCTCCAACCCCAGGCTCCCGGAGATCAAGGACTACTACGAGCCCTGGACCTACGACTACAGGAACCTCACCGACGCGCCGCTCGGCGACGACTACCCGGTGGCCCGCCCGGTCTCCCAGCTCGACGGCAAGCCGATGAAGATCGAGTGGTCCTCGAACTGGGACGACAACCTCGCGGGCGCCCCCGCCTACGGCGACCTCGACCCGATGGTCGAGCGCACCCGCCAACAGGTCGCCGACAAGGTGAAGTTCGAGTTCGAGCAGACCTTCATGTTCTATCTGCCGCGCATCTGCGAACACTGCCTCAACCCGGCCTGCGTGGCGTCCTGTCCGTCCGGCGCGATGTACAAGCGCGCCGAGGACGGGATCGTCCTGGTAGACCAGGACCAGTGCCGGGGCTGGCGAATGTGCGTGACCGGCTGCCCGTACAAGAAGGTGTACTTCAACCACCGCACCGGCAAGGCCGAGAAGTGCACGCTCTGCTATCCGCGCCTCGAAGTGGGCCTGCCCACCGTGTGCTCGGAGACGTGCGTGGGCCGGCTGCGCTATCTCGGGGTCGTCCTCTACGACGCCGACAAGGTGACGGCCGCAGCTTCGGTGCGGGACGAAACGGCTTTGTACGAGGCCCAGTTGGGCGTGCTCCTCGACCCGCACGACCACGCGGTGCAGCGAGCGTGCGAGGAGGCGGGCATCCCGTACGACTGGATGGAGGCGGCCCGCCGCTCCCCCGTGCGGGCGCTGATCAGCACGTACAAGGTCGCGCTGCCGCTGCATCCGGAGTACCGCACCATGCCGATGGTCTGGTACATCCCGCCGCTGTCGCCCGTGGTCGACGCGCTGTCGGAGACCGGGCACGACGGCGAGGACGCGGGGAACCTGTTCGGGGCCATCGAGACCCTCCGGATCCCCCTCGAATACCTGGCGGAACTCTTCACCGCCGGTGACGTCGGCCCGGTCCGGGCCTCGTTGGAGAAACTCGCCGCGATGCGCGCCCACATGCGGGCGATCAATCTGGGTGAGGAGCCGGATCCTGAGGTCACGGCGGCCGTGGGCATGGAGGCCGACGAGATCGAGGGGATGTACCGGCTGCTGGCGATCGCCAAGTACGAGGACCGGTACGTGATTCCGACGGCCGCGGTCGGGGACGCGCGCCGGCTTGAGGAGTCGGCGCTGCCCGACGAGTGCAGCCTCGACCACGCGGACGGTCCCGGCATGGGCGGCGACGGGCCGTTCGGCCAGGACTCGGGGCGCAAGCTGCTGCCGATCGTGTCCGTGGAGAACTTCCACGCCCTGCGCGACCGCCAGACCGCGGACCAACCGGATCAGCCGGACCACGACGCGAAGGATGCCTGATGCCCTCGGACGCTGTGCTGTACCAGGCGGCCGCGCTCTGCCTGACCTACCCCGACGACGACTTCCGCGCCCGGCTCCCGCTGCTGCGCGAAGCCGCCCCGCAACTAAGGGAGTTCGTCGACCACGCGGCCCTCACCCCACCGCAGGAGCTGGCCGCGCACTACGTCCAGGTCTTCGACTTCAAGAACCGGCACAGCCTGTACCTGAGCTGGTGGCACGACGGCGACACCCGGCGGCGCGGAATGTCCCTGGTCCGCTTCAAGGAGCTGTACCGCGCGCACGAGTTGGAGTTCACCGGCGAGGAGCTGCCGGACTTCCTGCCGGCGGTCCTGGAGTTCACGTCCCGCACCGGCAACCTCGAACTCCTCTCCGAGTACCGCGCCGCCCTGGACCAACTCCGCGCCCGCCTGGCCGACTTCGGCACGCCCTACGCGTCGGTCCTGGACGCCGTCTGCGCCACCCTGCCGCCCGCACCCACCGAGGCCCGCCGATGAGCACATTCCTGTGGGGCGCCCTGCCCTACCTCGCCTTCGCCCTCCTCGTCGCGGGCCTGTTCTGGCGCCACCGCTACGACAAGTTCGGCTGGACGACACGCTCCTCGCAGGTGTACGAGTCGAGGCTCCTCAACATCGCCTCCCCCGCCTTCCACTACGGCATCCTCTTCGTCCTCGCCGGCCACCTGGTCGGCCTGTTCGTCCCCGAGTCGTGGACCCACGCGGCCGGCATCAGCGAGCACGTCTACCACCTGCTCTCGCTCTACGGCGGCACCGCGGCCGGCGTCCTCACGGTCACCGGCATCCTGCTCCTGCTCTACCGCCGCCGCACCAACGCCCCCGTGTTCCGGGCGACCACGGTCAACGACAAGCTCATGTACGTCGTGCTGCTCGCGGCGATCGCGATGGGCATGATCGCCAAGCTGACCCACGCCTCCGGCGACGGCTACAACTACCGCCAGTCCATCGCCCCTTGGGCCCGCAGCCTGTTCACACTCCAGCCGAAGACGGAGCTGATGGCGGGCGTGCCGGTGCTGTACCAGATCCACGCCGTCATCGGCATGACGCTGATCGCGCTGGTGCCGTACACGCGTCTGGTGCACATGTTCAGCGCGCCGGTGCAGTACCTGTTCCGCCCGTACGTGGTCTACCGCAGCCGCGACCCCAGGCAGTTGGGGCCGCGGCCGGAGCGGAGGGGCTGGGAGAAGACCGGCTCGTAGGTGTTCTCAGGGAGGTGCCTAGGCCGCGCCGCCCTTCTGGTCCCTCTCGTCGTCCACGATCTCGGCGTCCACCACTCCCTCGTCGTCCTGTGGTGAGGTGTCCTGCTCGGTACCGGTACCGGCGCCACTGTCCTCTGTCGGGGGCCGGTCGGCCTGCGCGTACATCGCCTGGCCCATCTGCTGGCTGACGGAGGCGAGTTTCTCCACGCCCGTGCGCAACGCGGCCGTGTCGGCGTCCTGTTCCAGCAGCGCCTTCAGCTCCGTGGCCGCGGCCTCGACCTCGGAGCGGGTCTCGGCCGGGATGCGCTCCTCGTTGTCGCGGACGAACTTCTCGGTCTGGTAGACGAGTTGCTCGGCCTGATTGCGGGTCTCGGCCGCCTCCCGGCGCTTGCGGTCCTCGTCGGCGTACTGCTCCGCCTCCCGCATCATGCGGTCGATGTCGTTCTTCGGCAGCGCCGAGCCACCCGTGACCGTCATCTTCTGCTCGCGGCCGGTCGCGAGGTCCTTGGCGGAGACGTGCATGATGCCGTTGGCGTCGATGTCGAAGGCGACCTCGATCTGCGGCACCCCGCGCGGGGCGGGCGGCAGCCCTGTGAGGTCGAAGACGCCCAACTTCTTGTTGTACGCGGCGATTTCACGTTCGCCCTGGTAGACCTGGATGCCGACCGAGGGCTGGTTGTCGGCGGCGGTGGTGAAGATCTCCGAACGCCGGGTCGGGATCGTGGTGTTGCGCTCGATCAGCTTGGTCATGATGCCGCCCTTGGTCTCGATACCGAGGGACAGCGGGGTGACGTCGAGCAGCAACACGTCCTTGACGTCGCCGCGGATGACGCCCGCCTGCAGGGCCGCGCCGACGGCGACGACCTCGTCGGGGTTGACGCCCTTGTGCGGGTCCTTGCCGGTGAGTTCCTTGACCAGTTCGGTGACGGCGGGCATGCGGGTCGAGCCGCCGACCAGGATCACGTGGTCGATCGCCGCCAACGGCACGTTCGCGTCCTTGATCGCCTGGTGGAAGGGCGTCTTGCAGCGGTCGAGAAGATCGGCGGTCAGCTCCTGGAACTGCGCCCGCGTCATCTTCTCGTCGAGGTGCAGCGGCCCGGCCGCGGAGGCGGTGATGTAGGGCAGGTTGATGGTGGTCTCGGTCGAACTGGACAGCTCGATCTTGGCCTTTTCGGCTCCCTCACGCAGCCGTTGCAGGGCCATCTTGTCGTTGCCGAGGTCGATGCCCTGCTGTCCCTTGAACTTCTTGACCAGGTATTCGACGACCCGCTGGTCCCAGTCGTCACCGCCCAAGTGGGTGTCGCCGTTGGTCGCCTTGACCTCGATGACGCCGTCGCCGATCTCCAGCAACGACACGTCGAACGTGCCGCCGCCGAGGTCGAAGACCAGCACGGTCTGCTCCTCGCCCCGGTCCAGGCCGTAGGCGAGCGCCGCGGCCGTCGGCTCGTTGATGATCCGCAGCACCTTCAGGCCCGCGACCTCCCCGGCCTCCTTGGTCGCCTGCCGCTGCGAGTCGTCGAAGTACGCCGGTACGGTGATCACCGCGTCCGTGACGTCCTCACCGAGGTAGGCCTCGGCGTCCCGCTTCAGCTTCTGCAGCACCCGCGCGGACAACTCCTGCGCCCGGTAGCGGGTCCCGTCGATCGAACCCTCCGCGGGGAAACGCCACTCCGCGTCTCCCATGTACCGCTTCACCGAGCGCGCGGTGCGCTCCACGTTCGTGACGGCCTGCCGCTTGGCGACCTCGCCGACCAGCACTTCCCCGTTCTTGGCGAAGGCCACCACCGACGGTGTGGTCCTGGCTCCCTCCGCGTTGGCGACGACGGTGGGTTCGCCGCCCTCAAGGACAGCGACCACCGAGTTCGTGGTCCCCAGATCGATCCCGACCGCACGTGCCATTTCGGTCCCCTTCCGCCAGGGCACTTCCCCGACTACAGCACAAAACTTGAGTGCGCTGTTGTCAATGCCGCCTACCCGGAAACGACGATGCCGCGCCCCCGATCGGGGAACGCGGCACCGAAGAAGTGACCAGGCCTACGGGGTCAGGCGAGCTTGGCCGACAGCGTGATGGTCGTGCCGGTGAGCGCCTGGCTGACCGGGCAGTTCTTCTTGGCGTCCTCGGCGGCGGCGGCGAAGGCCTCGTCGTCGATGCCGGGGACCGTGCCCTCGACCGTGAGGTGGATGCCGGTGATGCCCTCACCGGGCTGGAAGTTCACGTCGGCCGAGGTGACGAGCTTGGTGGGCGGGGTGCCGGCGCCGTTCAGGGCGTGCGACAGCGCCATGGAGAAGCAGCTGGAGTGCGCGGCGGCGATCAGCTCTTCCGGGCTGGTCTTGCCGTTGGCGTCCTGGGAGCGAGATGCCCACGTGACCGGCTGCGCCTCGATGGCACCGGAGGAGTCGAAGTTCACGACACCTTGGCCCTCGATCAGGTTGCCTTCCCAGACGGTGTGTGCGGAGCGCGTGGTTGCCACGATTGTTCCTTTCGGGTGGGGCCCCGAGCGGGGCCCGTATCCGGGTGCCAGGGCCAAGCCCTCGAAC
>NZ_JBSFLV010000140.1:0-23307 GCF_053599215.1 Streptomyces sp. NPDC001002
GCCGCCCCTGGCCGCCGCTCCCGCCGACGCGGCGCCCGCCGCCGAGGAGGAGGCGCTCGCGGCCACCGTCGGCGGAGACGTCGGTGACGCGCTGCGCCGCCTCGCGCCGGAGTTGCGCCAGGTACTGCAGGCCATGGTGCTCGACGGGCTCTCCGTCCGGGAGACCTCCGTCCTGCTCGGGCTGCCCGAAGGCACGGTCAAGACCCGTGCGCGCCGGGCCCGGATCGCGATGCGGAGGGCGCTGACGTGAGGGCGGAGGACGCTGACATGAACGTGGAGCACGCGTCGACGCGGATCATCGACGGTTACGCACGCGGCGGCACGGACCTCGCCGCCGACGAAGTGTGGGCTGTGGAAGCCCACTTGGAGACATGCAGGATCTGCCGGGACCGGCTCTCGGCTGCCGTCGCAGCGCACGCGCCCGCCGTGGCCGCGCTCGTCGGCACCGTCTGGTCCGGCCTCGAACCCCGGCTCACCGCCACCGCCCCCGTGCCGCGCCGCCGGCATCGTTCGGTACGGCTGTCGAGTTGGCTGACGCCCACGATGGTGCCGTGGCTGGCGATGGTCGCGAGCGTCACCCTGCTCGCGCTGCTGCTCGACCTGGCCGGCGGCGGTTTCGGCCTCGGCTCCGGCCCCCGCCAGGTGTCGCTGGTGCTGCTGCTCGCCCCGGTCCTGCCGGTCCTCGGCGTCGCGGCCTCCTGGTCCCAAGGGCTCGATCCGGCCTACGAGTTGACGGCGTCGGTCCCCCGGGCCGGGCTCCACCTGGTGCTGCGCCGTACGGCGTCCGTGCTCGCCGTGGTCGTGCCGGCGCTGCTGGTGGCCGGCTGGGCGACGGGCGTGCCGGGCGTGACGGCCGCGCAGTGGCTGCTGCCCTGTCTGGCCTTCACCTCGACGACCCTCGCGCTCGGCGGTGTCGTCGGGGTGACCCGGGCCGCCGTCGCGGTGGTGGTCGTATGGGCCGCCGTCGTCGTCACACCGACCGTGGCCGCGAGCCGGGCGACCTTCGCCCTGCAGACGGGCGGGCTGCCGGTGTGGGGGCTGGTCCTCGCGCTCGGCGTCGGTGTCGTGATCGCCCGCAGGGGTGCGTACTCCGTGCTGGGGGCGCATCGATGACCGGCGAGGCGCCCGTCGGAGTCCCCGAAGTCTCCATCGAGAAAGCCGTCTTGAAAACGACCGGAAAGGACCACCACATGATGCCCGCGGTGAGCGCGGCCGACATCGCGCCGACGCCCTACGCCTGGGAGATCCGGGCCACCGGACTCAAGGTGAGGGTCGGCCGGAAGCGGATGGCCGTCGACGGGCTCGACCTGTCGCTCGGCACCGGTGTGCACGGCGTGCTCGGGCCCAACGGGGCCGGAAAGACCACCCTCATCAGGGCGTTGGCCACCGTGCTGCGGCCCGCCGAGGGCACCCTCGAACTGCTCGGCGAGTCCGCCGGCGGCATGGGTGAGCACCGGGCGGTGCGGCGCCGGATCGGCTATCTGCCACAGGAGTTCGGCTACTACAAGCGGTTCACCGTGCGGGAGTTCGTCGAGTACATGGCGTGGCTGAAGGAGGTGCCCAAGGCGGACATCCCCGGAGCGGTGCAGCGTGCCGTGGAGCGGGTGGGTCTTGCCGACCGTGCCGAGGAGAAGATGAAGGCGCTGTCGGGCGGGATGGTCCGACGGGTCGGCATCGCCCAGGCCATCGTCAACGATCCGGCGATCCTGCTCCTCGACGAACCGACGGCCGGCCTGGACCCGGCCCAACGGCTGCGTTTCCGCGAGCTGTTGCAGGAGCTCGGCGCGGACACCTGCGTGGTCGTCTCGACCCACCTGGTCGAGGACGTCGCCGCCGCCTGCACCGACGTGGTGCTCTTCGCCGAGGGCCGGCTGGTCTTCCAGGGCACCCCGGACGAACTGGCCGCGGCCGGCGGTCCCGAGCACGTGGGCGACAGCCCGCTGGAGCGCGGCTACTCGGCGCTGCTGCAGAACCCCGAGCGCGAGAGGGGTTCTTGGTGAACGCCCGTGTCCTGCGCGACGACGTGAACCTCCGCGTCCCCCGCGTCGAGATCAACTTCCGTGTCCTGCGTACCGAGTTGAGACGTTCCCTCGCCCCCTGGGCCGGCGGCGTGATCCTGACGAGCGCGCTCGCGTTCCTCTACCTGCTGAACAACGCCACCTGGTGGAACGGCACCACGGCGTGGACGGCCCAGTGGACGTCCCTCGCCCTGTGGACCCGCAGCCTGCAGTTCTACCTGTGGCCGCTCGCCGTCGGGTTCGGCGCCCTCCAGGGGCTGCGCGACCACCGCTCGAAGATGGGCGAGCTGCTGACCAGCACCCCGCGGCCCGCCCGGCAGCGCGCGGCGGTGCCGGCGGGCGCGACGGCGATCACGCTGGCCTCGGCCTTCGCGCTCCTCGTCCTCGTGGGCGGCGTCCAAGTGCCCGCCCACACCGACTACTTGCATTTCGGATGGCTGCCGATCTCCCTGATCGGTGCGCTCTTCCTCGTCGCGGGGGCCCTGCTCGGCATGGGCGCCGCGCGGGCCCTGCCGTCCGCGCTCACCCCGCCCCTGCTGGCCATCGGCGCCTTCGTGTTCACCGCGCTCATGCACATGTCCCTGGGCCGGACATCGACGATCGACCCGGCGACGGGCTTCGACAGCACGCAGCCGAAGCGGATCTCCCTCCTCTCACCGGAAGTGGAGGAGGTGCACAACGTCCTCGTCACGCTCTCCGCCCCCGTGCACATCGGCCAGACGATCTGGCTCCTCGGCATGGCCGTGACCGGCTTCGCGCTGCTGGTCGCCGCGACCCCGCGCACCCGGCTGCTCGCCCTGACCCCCGTCGTCGCGGGCGCGGTGCTCGCCCTGCTCGTCCTGCCCTCCGACCCACGCCGGATGTATGTCGTCGACAGGGCCGCCGCCGAGTCGGTGTGCGACGGTCCGGTCTGCGTGGCCAGGGCGCACCAGGACCGGCTCGCCGGACTGGCGGCTCCCGGCAAGGAGGCGCTGCGCCTGCTGCACGGCGCGCTGGGCGAGCGGGCGCCGGTCGCGGTCCGGGAGAACACCGCCGTGCAGCCGTACGGATCGACGCCGCGGTGGTCCCGTACGACCGTGCTCTTCGGCTTCGACGATGCCGTCGTCGCCGGCGCGAAGGGCGAGGAGCTGACCTGGGCCCTGCTCGCCAAAGGGCTGGCGCCGGACTGCACCCCCGTCGGCTGGAGCGGCTTCGGGAGCGCCGACTACGCGCAGACCGTCGCGGTGGGCTGGGTCCTCGGGGAGCTGAAGCCGCTGCCCGGCACGTCGACGAGCATGCGCCGCGAGGTCGAGGCCGAGACCCGTCCGGTGTGGAAGAAGCTCAAGGCGCTGCCGTGGTCCGAGCAGGTCGCGCGAATCAACGCGATGCGCGACACCGCGCTCTCCTGCGAGGGCGACCCGTTCGAGGTGCTGTCCGGCGGCACGGGCCGGTGAGACAAGTGCCGTTGAGGTGGGGCCAGTTGCCAGGGATGCCGGCGCCATGGGTGTCCGTGAGATGGCTGACGCTGTACGCCCGCTCGCGTCAGGTGCCCGCCTCCCTCGCCGCCGTGGTGATCGGCACAGTGGTGATATGGGCGCTCGCCCCGGACGGCGGTCGGGAGCCCGCTGATCCGCGGCTGCCCGTGCTCGTCCTCGCCATGGGCGTGATGGCGGCCTCGATCGGGCTCGGCGGGCAGGACCTCGCGCTGGACCGGACGGCCGCGATCCGCTGGGTGCCGCGCAGGGCGGCGCACGTCCTGCTCGCCGGGGCGGTCGTCGCCGTGGTGCTGCTGGCCGTGCAGGCGCTGGGAGCGCCCATGGCCACCGCCGAGTTCGTCGTCCGGGACAGCGCGGGCCTGGCCGGACTGGCCGCCCTGGGCGCGGCGCTCGCGGGCGGCCGGTACGCGTGGACACCGCCGTTCGCCTGGCTCTCGCTGTCGTTCGTCGCGCCGCCAGCCACGAGTACGCCGACGCGGGTGACGTCCTGGCTGCTGCTGCCGCCGGGCACTCCGGCGGCCGGCTGGACGGCCCTGTTCCTCCTGGTGGGCGGCACGGCCGCCTACGCCCTGGCGGGGCCGAGGCGGTAGGCGGCGGGAGCCGTCAACTCGTCGGGACCGGGCGGTCGTAGACGTGGTCGGGGGTGACGATCTCGGTGATCGCGCGGGCGACCAGGGAGGACGGCTCCTGGCCGGCGGAGGTGATGTCGGTGTTGAGCAGGACGACCAACGTCGCCTTCTCCTCCGGGAGATACACGGTCACGGACTCGTAGCCCGGGATGGAGCCGTTGTGGCCGATCCAGCCGTCGCTGTCGAAGATGCCGAGGCCGTAGCTGAGCCCGGGGAAGCCGGTCGGCAGCGTCTTCAGGCGCTGCTTCTGGGTCTCCGGGCTGAGCAGCGTGCCGGTGGCGACGATCCTCGCCCAGCGGTGCAGATCGTCCATGGTCGAGATCATCGCGCCGGCCGACCAGCCCCAACTCGGGTTCCAGTCCGTGGAGTCGACGACCTCGCCGCTCAGCGTCTGGTTGGTGTAGCCGCGCGCGTGCGGTTCGGGGAACTCGCGGACGTTCGGGCCGTCGGGGAACAGCGTCCGGTCGAGGTGGGCCGGGCGCAGCACCCGCCGGTCGATGACGTCGGCGACGTGGTGTCCTGTGACCTTCTCGATCACCAGGCCGAGCAGGACCAGGTTGCTGTTGTTGTAGACGAACACCTTGCCCGGCGCGGAGGTGTTGCGGTGCTTGAAGCCGTACGCGAGCAGCTCGTTCGGGGTGAACGTGCGGGTCGGGTCGCTCAGCAGGTCGTGCACGAAGTCGGGGTCTGAGCTGTACGGGAACAGCCCGCTGCGCATCTCGGCGAGGTGGCGCAGGGTGATGCGGCGGCCGTTCGGCACGCCGTGGATGTAGCGTCCGATCGGGTCGTCGAGGCGGATCCGCCCCTGGTCGACGAGCTGGAGCAGCGCGGTGACCGTGAAGGTCTTGGTCTCGCTGCCGATCCGCGAGTAGAAGTCGGTGCTCATCGGCTCGCCGGTGGCCTTGTCGGCGACGCCGGTCGCGCGGACGTAGCACCCCTTGCCCGGCATCCACAGTCCGACGGCGACACCGGGGATGCCCGCCTCCCGGCGGACGTCCGCGACGGCCTTGTCGAGCCGGGCGGTCAGGTCACGGCCGAGGCCGTGCGCCGGGCAGTCGTCATGGTCGTGCCGGTCCGCACCCACGGGATGGACGGTAGTCGTGGGGGTGGCGGCGGTGGCGGAGACCGCCGTCATCGGGGTCAGTACGGACGCCACGAGCAGCACGGCTGCGAAGAGGCGTCGGGAGGGGGTACGTCGCATGTGGGGGGCTTCTTCCGCTTCAGGGCTGAGGGACCGAGGGGCTGACGGGCTGAGGGGCTGCGGAAGCCACGCCACCATCCGGGGTCCACCGGGAAGCCCTCCCGCCGTGCGCGCCCCTTCGAGTCCACTCGATCGGACCGGCGTTCGGACGTACCACGTGGGTTCAGGGTTTGATCCGGCCGGCGGGAGGGGGTACGGCGGTACAGCAGGCTGTACGGCGGACCGGCCCGCATGCTGGATCGATCACCGTGCGGCTTCTTCCTAGGTTGGTGAGCACACCGAAGGCCGGTGCACCGAACCGCCAACTCCCCGGGAGACAGCCCATGATGACGATCCGTCACCTCACCGCCGTAGCCGCGCTGGCCGCCCTCGGCCTCGGTCTCGCGACGCCCGTCGCGAACGCCACGGAGACGCGGGCGTCGAGCGTCAAGGAGTCCCGGCACTCGCACTCCACGCTCCAGAAGAGCGTGGACGCCATCCAGAAGACAGGGACGGTGGCCGTCGTGGCCCAGTCGACGGGTCCGCAGGGGCGGCGGTACGCGACCGCCGGGGTGTCCGACACCGCCACCGGGCGCGCGGCGCGCGTCACCGACCGGTTCCGGATCGCCAGCTCCACCAAGACCTTCGTCTCCACGGTGCTGCTGCAACTCGTCGGCGAGGGACGGGTGTCACTGGACGACACCGTCGAACACTGGCTGCCCGGCGTGGTGGACGGCAACGGCAACGACGGAAACGCCATCACCGTACGGCAGTTGCTGAACCACACCAGCGGGCTGTTCAACTACACCGCCGACTTCCCCGAGATCGCGAGCGTCGACGGTTTCGAGGCCGACCGGTACACCACCTGGACCCCGCGGCAGCTCGTCGGGATCGCGATGCGGCACGCGCCGGACTTCGCGCCCGGCACCCAGTGGGAGTACTCCAACACCAACTACATCCTGGCCGGGATGATCATCCAGAAGGCCACCGGCCACACTTGGCAGCAGGAGGTGACCCGGCGCGTCATCCGCCCGCTGGGCCTGCGCGACACCTCCGCGCCCGACACCTCCGCCCGCATCCCCGGCCAACACCTGCACGGATACTCGGACTTCGGCGACAGCGGGCCCACCATCGACGTCACCGACGTCAACCCGTCGGCCGCCGGTGCGGCCGGCGCCATGATCAGCACGACCGGCGACCTGACCCGCTTCTTCTCGGCGCTCCTGGGCGGCAAGCTGCTGCGCCCGGCCCAGCTCGCCGAGATGAAGACGACGGTACGGGCCGCCTCCCTCGACCCCGTCTGGCCCGGCGCCCGCTACGGCCTGGGTCTGATGGAGATCCCGCTGACCTGCGGCGGCGTCTACTACAGCCACGCCGGTGACCTCATGGGCTACACCACCCGCGACGGGGTCAGCGCCGACGGCCGCCACACCGTCGTCCTGGAGGCGACCGGCGACGGAGCGCCCGACCTGTCCACGGAGCTGGCGCAGAACGCGCTGATCGACACGGAACTGTGCGCCGCAAGGAAGTAACGGAGGGCTCGGGGTGCGCGAACGCCGGCGCGGGGGCTCATCCGGAGCCGCCCGCACCGGCGTTCACGTATCGCCTCGTCGTGACTGATCAGTTCTTGTCGGCCCGCACGGGCTCAGGGGCGGCCGGAGCCGTGTGCGGAGCCGTACGCGTTGCCGCTTGCCCCGCCGTCGTGACGCGCGGAGGCAGAGAGTCGCCCTCGATGTCGACGTTCGGGACGGCGCGGTCCAGCCACTTGGGCAGGGCCCACGCGTGACGGCCGAGCAGGCTCAGCACCGCGGGGACGATCGTGAGGCGGACCACGAAGGCGTCGATGAGGACGCCGATGGTCAGCGCGAAGCCGATCGTCTTGACGGTCGGGTCGTGGTTGAAGATGAAGCCGCCGAAGACGGCCGCCATGATGAGGGCCGCCGCGGTGACGACCCGGCCGCTGCGCTCCACGCCGTGCTCGACCGCGGCCCGCGCGTCCCGGTGGTGGTGGAAGTGCTCCCGCATCCGGCTGACCAGGAACACCTCGTAGTCCATCGCGAGGCCGAACAGGACGCCGATCAGCAGGACCGGCACGAAGCAGGCGATCGGTGCCACCGCCGCGACCTGGAACAGCCCGGTGAGGTGACCGTCCTGGAAGACCCACACGACCGCGCCGATGCTGGCCGCGATGGAGAGCAGGAAGCCGAGAACGGCCTTGAGGGGCACCAGGATCGAACGGAAGGCCAGCATCAGCAGGAGCAGCGCGAGCACCACGATGATCGTGATGAACAGCGGCAGCGCCGAGGCCAGCTTCGCCGACACGTCGATCCCGGCGGCGGTCGCGCCGGCGACGTAGGCCGCGCCGCCCGCGTCGGTCACCGGGGTCACCGCGTCGTCGCGGAGCCGGTGCACCAGGTCGGTGGTCTTCTGGTCGTCGGGGCCGGTCCTCGGCACGACGCCGAGCACGGTGATCGCCCCGTCCGGGGTGGCGTTGGGCGGGGCCACGGTCGCGATGTCCGGGTCCTTGCCGACGGTGTCGGCGACCTGCTTGACGACCGACTCGCGCTGCGCGGCGGGGATGTGGGTGCCGTCGACGACCACGACGAGGGTCGCGTTGAAGCCGGGGCCGAAGCCCTTGGTGAGGAGTTCGTAGCTCTTGTGCTGGGTGCTGGAGGTGGGCTGGGTCTCGTTGCTGGGCAGGCCGAGGCGCAGTCCGGTGGCGGGCAGGGCGAGGGCGAGCAGGCCGAGGACGCTCACGACCAGGACCGGGATGGGGAAGCGCGTCATGAGCCGGCCCCAGGCCAGCCCCCAGGCACCGGGCTTGCGCTCACGGCCGGGCGTCTTGGTCTGCGGTGAACTCACCCCCGGCCGCGCGGACTTGGGCCGCAGCCGCTCGCCGAGGAAGCCGAGCAGCGCCGGTACGAGGGTCAGGGCGACCAGCACCGCGAGGAGTACGGTCCCGGCGGCGGCCAGGCCCATCACGGTGAGGAAGGGGATGCCGGTCGTGGAGAGCGCGGCGAGCGCGATGATGACCGTCACGCCCGCGAAGGTCACGGCGCTGCCCGCCGTCCCGGTGGCGCGGCCGATCGAGTCGGGTACGTCCTGCTCGGGATCGGCGAGCTGTTCGCGGTGGCGGGAGACGATGAACAGGGCGTAGTCGATGCCGACCGCGAGGCCGATCATCAGCGCGAGGACGGTCGCGGTGTTCGTCATCTCGATGAAGCGGGACAGGAATTGGACGCTCATCACGCCGACGCCGACACCGACGAGCGCGGTCACCAGGGGCAGTCCGGCCGCCACGAGTGAGCTGAGGGCGAGGGCGAGCACCACGAAGGCGACGACCACGCCGACGACCTCGGCGGGGCCGCCGACCTCGGCCGGCGGGGTGGACACGGTGCCGCCCAGCTCGACCTCCAGGCCGGCCTTCTTCGCCGGGTCGAGGGCCTCGTCGAGCCGGTCCTTGGCGGACTGGGGCACGCTGTCGGCCGGCTTGCCGAAGAGCGCGTCGGCGTAGCCGATGGTGCCGTCCTTCGACAGGGCGCCGGTCTTCGCGGGGTCCGTGACGTTGATGACCCCGGGTACCGCGGCGACCTCCTTGAGGGTCGCGGCGATGGCCTGCCGCTCCTTCGCGTCGCCGAGCGTGGCCCCCTTCGGCGCGGCGAACACGACGCGGGCCGTGCCGCCGGCCGCCTGCGGGAACTTCGCCTTCAGCAGGTCCTGGGCCTGCTGGGACTCGACGCCCGGCACCGAGAACTGGGTCGTCACCTTTCCGCCGAGGGCGGTGCCCAGACCGGTGGCCACCACGAGGAGCAGCACCCACACCCCGAGCACCCGGCCCCGGCGGCGCGCCGCCCAATGTCCCAGCGCGTACAAGCGTTTCGCCACGGCAGGTCTCTTTCGTTCCGGGGTTCGACAGCCGTCGATCCCGTCGGTCCAGCAGGATTTTTACAGCCTAATGCATTTTTACCACGGCCGGTAAAAATGCACTCCGACGGGTATGCTGGACGCCATGGACAGGGTTGCGACGGGGGACGGCCTGCGTGAACGCGGAAAGGCCAAGCGGCGGGCCGCGATCACCCGCGCGGCCTTCGAGCTCTTCGCCGCGCAGGGCTACGACGACACGACGATCGCGGAGATCGCCGCGGCGGCCGAGGTCTCCCCGCGCACGGTGACGCTGTACTTCCGCTCCAAGCAGGACATCGCCTTCGCGACCTTCGACGCCACGGCGCTGCACCTGACCGAGACCCTGCGCACCCGCGCCCCCGGCGAGAGCGTCGTGCACTCCCTGGAGGGCTGGCTGCGCGAGGAGATGGCCTGCCACGACGGGACCGACGAGCTCGAACTGCGCATGTTCGAGGTCAACCCGGAACTGCGCGCGGTGCGCACCGCGCGGATGACGGCGGCCATCGAGGAAGGCGCCCGCATGATCGCCGAGGACACCGGCCAGTCCCCGGACGGCATCGGCCCCCGCCTCGCCGCCGCCGCGGCCGCCGCCCTGGTCACCGAGATCTTCGCCCACCCGGAGGGAGCGGACCGCGCCCAGGCGATCGGCGCGGCGATGACCTTCCTCAGCGGGGGCATCGAGGCGATGACGGCGAGCGCACGGCGCTGAGCCCTGCGGCCGGACCGACGGGGTGGGCCGTCAGAAGACGTTCTTGTAGACCTGCCACCCGGTCGCGATCTTCGTACGCCCGCCGAACGACCCCTTGCCGTCACCGCTGTTGCGCCACACGTTCCCGCTCGTGTCGCGGGAGACGAGGTCCGCCCTGCCGTCGCCGGTGATGTCACCGACCCCGACGATCGCGTTGTAGGACCCGCCCCACGCCCCGAACAGCTTCACGCGCGCCTTGAAAGTGCCCTTGCCGGTGCCGAAGTAGCGGTACAGGTTGTTGGATTTGTCCTGCGCGACCAGATCGCCGACCCCGTCGCCGTTGAGATCACCGACGCCGACGACCTTCTTGTACGTCTTCCAGTTGTCGTAGAGCTTCACGCGCGCCGACAGCTTCCCCGCGCTGGTCCCCTTGTAGAGGTAGACGGCGCCGGTGGCGGAGTTGCGGGCGATGAGGTCCGGGCGGCCGTCGCCGCTGACGTCGCCGGGCGAGGTCAGGACGTCGTACTGGTTCCAGCCCTTGCCGAGCGAGGTGTGCGGGGTGCTCGTGAGGAGGGGCTGTCCGAGCATGGTCCGGTACACGCGCAACTCGCCGCTGCTGAACCGGACGAGGACGTCGTTGCGGCGGTCCCCGTTGAGGTCGCCGAAGGGGACCAGGGTCGCGGAGGAGGGCCAGCCCGAGGCGGTCACGGCCTTGCCGAAGCCGCCCGTGCCGTTGCCCGGCCGGTAGCCGACGGCTCCGGAGGAGGTGAGGGTGAGGGCGTCGCCGATGCCGTCGGGCGCCCAGCCGTCGCCGTTGGTGAAGTCGCGGCGCACGGCGGCTCCGTAGGACACCCGGACGGTCTGGGACACCGTCAGCGCGGGACCCGTACCGTCGGCGGGCGAGGCCGTCAGCTTGAAGGTGTACGTGCCGTTCGGGACGAACGCGCCCTTGCTGTCACGGGTGTCCCAGTGCGCGGCCAGGTCGCCGCTGACCTCGCCGCCGGAGAGCGTACGGACCACGGCGCCGGTGGTCTTGCTGGTGAACGTGGCCTGCCAGGAGGCGGCGGGCTTGGAGAGCAGTCCGCGCCACCGCCACCACGGGTCGGTGGCCCGGTCGCTGTTCCCCGTGTTGTCGGTCACCTCGGACTCGACGGCGGAGAGCCGCTGGGTGGTCACCCCGCTGGGCACCAGGTGGATCCGCTTGTCCGCGTCGACGTAGGCCGCGGGCCCGCCGAACTTGTCCACGGTCCAGGTGACCCCGCGCAGACTGGACGTGCCCGCCGCGAGGTCGCCGATCGTCCGGGTGGCCGCGCTGCCGTCGGCGAAGTCGGTGAGCTGGAGCTCCCCGGCCGTGGTGTCGTGCCGGACGAGGTAGCCGTCGCTGAGGAGTGCCTCCCCGGACGGGACGGGGATGTTCTTCTTCGCCGTACGGTCCCAGACGCCCGCCGTCGCGGTCGGTCCGCAGGACCAGTAGACCCAACGGCCCACCGCCTGCAGCTCCTTGGGGACGCAGGGGGCGCCGGTGGAGACGGTCTCGGTGGTCTTTCCGGTCTTCAGGTCCTTGGCGGTGACGACACCGGTGCCGGAACCCGGCGTCCACAGGCTGGTCCCCCAGACGGAGGCGGCCGTGATGGAGCGGGTCAGGATGGGCTGCAGGTCGGTGTAGACGCCGAGGTCACCGACGTACTGCTTGGCGGGCGAGGTGCCGTTGACGATCGCGTAGCGGCCGGTGATGTCGAGGACGGATCCGGCGGCCGAGGGCAGATAGAAGAAGCCGGCCGGGTCGGTCGTGTCGATGGACTGGACGAACGAGCCGACGGGGTCGGGGTCGGCGGTGAACGTCACGGCGCGGCCGTCCCCGGTGGCGTACGGGCCGACACTGAGGTTGTCCGGCTTGCGCCGGGTCGGCGTGGACACTGTTCCGTCGGCGGCGATCCGGCGGGTGTAGTAGCCGCCTCTGTAGCCGCTGTTGGTCTCGTCGGTGGCCAAGGTGCCGTTCTGCAGCGACAGTTGGGCGATCGTCGCGGCCGCGGGCGGTACGGCGGTCAGCTCCATCAGCGTCGGGGTGTCCGCGCCGGTGTCGGTGACCCGGCGTACGGCCCAGTGCGCGGAGTCGGTGCCGCCGACGGCCAGCAGACCGCCGTCCGGTGCCGTGACGAGGGAACTGTTCGCGTGCGGGAGGAGGGTGATCGGGTCACCGCCCGTGAGGGGGACGGCCAGCAGCGGCATCCCGGCCCGGTCGGCCAGGTTGCTCGTGTTCGACGGCACGGTACGGGCCACCACCAGCCAGCGTCCGGCGATGCCCACGTACGGTTCGCCCTGTGTGCCGAGCACCGTCAACTTCGTCTCGGCGGCGGAGAGGTCGGCGCGGTCCAGGACATGGGCCACCGGGTTGTCGTACCGGTACCAGACCAGTCGGTCGGCGCTCAGCGCGACGGCGTTCGGAGCGGCGGACACGGCGACGTCACCGGTGACCTTCGCGCCGGCCAGGTCGACCAGGACCAGGTGTCGCTCGCCGTTCGGCAGCGAGTATCCGATGACGGCGGTGGTGCTGTCGCCGCCCACCACGGTGAAGTCGGTGGTGATGCCGGCCGGCCATCCGTCGACGAGGGTGCCGTCGGCGGGGGCGCCGTCGCCGTACAGCCACAGGACGCGTTTGCCGGCGGTGTCCCGCGCCTGGGTCAGCACGTGACCGCCGAAGGTGGCCGTGTACGAGCCGTGGGTGAGCGCCACGTCCGTGCTGGTACCGGCGGCGAGGTCCCGCAGGACGACCTTCTGGGTGGGCGAGACGACATCGGCCACGACGTCGGACGACGAGCCGAGGTAGGCGGTGAGTCCGACCCTGGGCAGGTCGCCCAGCTCGGTCGTCGCACCGGTGCCGTACGACGTCCACAGGTAGCCGGAACGCCCTTCCTGGGCATGCAGATAGCCGCTGGTCCCGGCGCTGCGGATCTGGTCCTGGCGCGGTATGTAGCGGTCCGACTGGAAGACCTTCTCCGATGTGAAGGCGGTGCCCGCCGGAGCGTCACCGGTGAGGCCCGTGCTCGCGGGCGCGGTGCCGGCGGTCACGGCGAGAACGGCCAGCGCGGCGACGACGCCACGGGCGGTGGTACGACGGGACATCGCCGACTCCTGAGCCTCTCAACGGAAAAAGGCGTGACGGGAGGGCGATGACCGATCAGGTGCGCGTCAATGGTGCCGCGAAAACACTGCGGCCCCGAATGCCCCCCGTGCACAGCTGCATGACAGTAACAGCAGGCACAGGGGGCACAGGAGGGTGGTCAGGACTTCAGGAACGCGAGGATGTCGGGGTTGAGCACCTCCGGGTGGGTGGACAACATCCCGTGCGGGTAACCCTCGTAGGTCTTGAGCGTGCCGTTCTTCAGGAGCGCGACCGTCAGCGGCGCGGAGTCCTCGTACGGAACGACCTGGTCGTCGGTTCCGTGCGCGACGAGAACCGGAACGTCGATCTGCTGGAGGTCCTGGGTGAAGTCGGTCTCGGAGAACGCCTTCACGCATTCGTAGTGGGCGTTGGCGGCGCCCATCATGCCCTGCCGCCACCAGTTGTCGATCAGCCCCTGCGAGACGTTCGCGCCGGGCCGGTTGAAGCCGTAGAACGGCCCGGACGGTACGTCGATGAAGAACTGCGAGCGATTGCCGGCGACCCCGTCGCGGAAGCCGTCGAAGACCTCCATGGGCAGGCCGCCCGGATTGGACTCGGACTTGAGCATGATCGGCGGTACGGCGCCCACGAGCACCGCCTTCGCGACCCGCCCCGGCTCGGCGCGGGCGACATAGCGCGCGACCTCGCCGCCGCCGGTGGAGTGCCCGATGTGACAGGCGTCCCGCAGGTCGAGCGCGGCCGCGAGGGCGATCACGTCGGCTGCGTAGGTGTCCATGTCGTGGCCGGTGGCGGTCTGGCTCGACCGCCCGTGCCCACGGCGGTCGTGGGCGATGACCCGATAGCCGTGCGCCAGGAAGAACAACATCTGGTTGTCCCAGTCGTCGGCGCTCAGCGGCCATCCATGATGGAAGACGACCGGCTGAGCGTCACGTGGACCCCAGTCCTTGAAGAAGATGGTGGTGCCGTCGTCGGTGGTGACTGTACCCATACCTGATCCTCCGCTCGCCCGTGAAAGCCCCGGCAGCTCGGGGGTGCGCGGGGCCCGCGGGACCGACGAATTCACGCCTTGAGACGCGGTCCGGATGTACCTCGAACACACTACGCCGGGGGGTTGGGGGGCACATCCTCAAGCCGGACATCAGCCGCTTTCCACTTGCGGTGGAAGTTAGGCAAGCCTTACCGTTCACAGTCGCACCACTCAGGGCCCGGCCGTCCCATCGGTCCGCCCGCGGCGAGCGCTTCAGTGACGCAGCCTGGCCGTCCTTTCCAGTGCCTCAGGGGGCTGGGAGGTACCCCCAGCCGGAAGCCGCTCACAGGACGGGCCCGTGAATCACTCGACCTTCGGTCTGTACGACCCTGCCCGCGACCACAGTGACTGTGGCGTCGGGTTCATCACCCGGCTCGACGGGGTGCCCAGTCATGACGTCGTTCGCAAGGGCGACGAGGCGCTCCGGGCCATCCCGCACCGGGGTGGCACCTCCGCCGAGGGGGTCGGTGACGGTGGGGGCGTGAGTGTCGATCTGTCCGTGGAGTTCTTCGGCGCCCTTACCGGGGAAGTGCTGCGGGCCGGGTATTTCGGGGTCGCCAACTGCTTTGTGCCCACCGACTCCGGGCGCCGTGACGCCGCCCTCGACCTCGTCGGACGGAGCATCGCCGACCAGGGCTTCGACCTGCTGCTCGTGCGGGACGTGCCCGTGGATCACAGTGTCGCCCGGCCGGCCGCGGAGGCGCAGCAACTGCCCATCGTGCAGTGGGTGTTCCGGGCGCCGGAGGGGTGGGCGCGGGATGACGTCGATGCCGGCGCTCATCGTGCGCTGCTCGCCGTCGAGGCCGTCGCCTACGGCGATGACGCGTACGCCGGGTTGTATCCGCTGTCGCTCAGCGCGCGGACCCAGGTGTTGAAGGGGCGCCTCAACTCGGGGGAGGTCATTGGGTACTTCCGGGATCTCCGCGATCCTCGGCACTCCGTGCGGTCCTTGTACTTCCACACCCGGTTCTCCACCAACACCGAGCCGCATCCGACCATGGCGCAGCCGTTCCGGCTCATGGCGCACAACGGGGAGCTCAACACCGACCGGAAGAACCGGCTGAGCGACGAGGCGCTGGCGCGGGCCCGGACTCGGAGCATCGTGCGGCCGCCCGGGCAGTCCGACTCCAGTCGGCTCGACCAGACCCTGCAGAGCCGGGTGTTCGACGACGGGCTCGACCTCGTCGAGGCCGTCGTCTCCCTCATGCCGCCCGCCTGGGAGAACGACCGGACCCTGCCCGTCGCCGTACGGGACATGCTGGAGTACTTCTCGCTGTACGAGGAGAAGAACGACGGGCCCGCCGCCGTCATCTTCAGCGACGGCGACCTCATCGGCGCACGGCTCGACCGGCTCGGGCTGCGGCCCCTGCGTACCGTCGAGACCGCCGAGTACCTGATGGTCGCGTCGGAGGCCGGCCAAGTCGCCTTCCCTGATGAAGAAGTCGTGCATCGGGGGCGTATCGAAGCCGGTGGCATGCTCGTCGTCGATCACCGCAGCGGGCGGCGGCTGCGCACGCGCGACGTGCTCGACGCCCTCGCCGCGCGGCGGCCGTACTCCCAACTCCTCGACAGCGCCCGGGTGAACCTCGACGACCTGCCCGCGCCCGACTACTACCGCGGGACCACGACACTCGGGTACGACGGCGATCTCGCCCTCGCCGGGCGGTACGTGGCGTACTCGCTGAACCAGGAGAGCTTCCGGTTCATGCTCGACCCGATGCTCGCCAACGGGTCGGAGCGGATCTCGGCGATGGGCTACGGCAACGCCATCAACGCGCTCAGCGACACCGAGGGCGGCATGGCGAAGTACTTCTCGCAGCGCTTCGCGCAGGTGACCAACCCGCCGCTGGACAGCATCCGCGAGGCCGACGGGATGAGCATGCGGGTCGCGCTCGGGCCCAAGCCCGACGGCACGGGAAGCGTCGGGAGCGTCGGCGGCCGTCAACTCGTCGTCTCCTCACCCGTGTTGGGGCATCTCGACATGGTACGGCTGCGAGACCAGCGGATCGTGCCGCTGGAGCGGTTCGACATGCTCTACGCACCGGTGAGCGGTGACGAGACCGCCAACGCCGACTCGTTGCGGAGCGCGCTGGAGCAACTCTGCGACGGGGTCGAGCGGTTCGCCGCGGACGGCGGCGGTATCGCCGTGCTCTCCGACCGGGCCATCACCTCCTCGCGCGCCCCGCTGCCCGTGATCCTCGCCGTCGCCGCCGTGAACCAGCGGCTCATCGAGACCGGGCTGCGGCTGCGCGTCTCGGTCGTCGCGGAGAGCGGCCAGTTGCCGTCCTCGCACCATGTCGCCACCGCGCTCGGGTTCGGCGCCTCGGCCGTCTACAGCCTCAGTGCGCGGCTGCGCGCCGAGGAGAAGTTCCCGAGCCCGCCGGCCCCCGCCGGTCAAGTCACCGAGACCGACAGGGCGTTGGCCAAGTTCCGCAAGGCCGCCGAGAAGGCGCTCGCCAAGACGATGGGGCGGGTCGGTCTCTGCACCGCCGAGAGTTACATCGGCGGGGAGTTCTTCGAGCCCAACTACCTCGACACACGTGACGACATCCTCGCCCGGGTCTTCCCGCACATGGAGGCGCCGGTCGGCGGGGTCGGCTTCGCGCGGATCGCCCAGGCCGCGACCGAGTGGCACGAGCGGGCCCGTGCCGTGGCGAGCGAGCAACAGATCCCGCTGCTGGGGCTGTTCAAGGAACGGTCGGACGGGGCCGGGCACTCGTTCGGGGTCTCGGCCGTGCGCGGATTCGGCGACATGGCCGAGGAGCCGGTGGAGTTCGGCCGGCGGGAGCGGTCCGAGGACCCCGACGCGCTGCGCCTGCTCACCCTCGGCCAGCTCGACGACGCCTTCGGCATCAGCGACTCCGCCTACCGCAACACCGGGTACGACGCGCTCAGCGACGCCGAGATCGACGCGTTCCGGATCACGCCCGGCTACCGCGCCTTCCTGCGGACCACGCACGAGGAACGGTCCCGTCGGCCCGCCGCGCTGCGTGACGTGCTGGCGCTGCCCGCGGACGTCACCGGGCTGCGTACGGCCAAGGACTTCGCCCGTGAGCTGGGGCGGTTCTCGACGGACGGCAACGCGAGCATCACCGTCCGGGGCCTGGTCGTCTCCGCCACGGACGAGTCGGCCTTCCGGCTGCGCCTCGCAGACACCGACACCGACACCGACACCGCCGATCGCCACAACGCCACCGCCGACCGCCACACCGCCCTCGCCGACGGCCTCGCCCTCGCGCACCCCGGCGAGGTCGAGACGCTCCACGCGGACGCGGACGGCGTCACGGTCGCCGCCACCGGCACCGCCGCCCGCCTCCTCGCCCTCCTCCACCCGGCCCCCGACAGCCTCCCCCTCACCGACGTACAACCGGCCCACGAGATCACCCGCGCCCTCGCCTCCGGCGCGATGAGCCACGGCGCGCTCGTGGCGACCGCGCACGAAGCCGTCGCGCACGGCACCAACATGGTCGGCGCGATGTCCAACAGCGGTGAGGGCGGCGAGCACCGCTCCCGGTACGGCACGATCCGGGGCTCCCGCATCAAGCAGTTCGCGTCGGGCCGGTTCGGCATCTGGGCGGGGTATCTCGCCGACCCGATGCTGGAGGAGCTGGAGATCAAGATCGGGCAGGGCGCGAAGCCGGGCGAGGGCGGTCAGTTGCCCGCGCCCAAGGTCACCGTCGACATCGCGGCGGCCCGCGGCGGCACCCCCGGCATCGAGCTCATCTCCCCTCCCCCGCACCACGACACGTACTCCATCGAGGACTTGGCCCAGCTCATCCACGACTGCAAGGCCGCCCGGGTCCGGGTGGTCGTCAAGCTCGTGTCGTCCGAGGGCATAGGAACCATCGCGGTCGGCGTCGCCAAGGCCGGCGCGGACGTCATCAACGTGGCCGGGAACACCGGCGGTACGGGCGCGGCGGCCGTCACCAGCCTCAAGTACGCGGGCCGTTCGGCGGAGATCGGTGTCGCCGAGGTCCACCAGGCCCTCGTGGCCAACGGGTTGCGGCAGAAGGTCGTCCTGCGCTGCTCCGGCGCGCACCAGACCGGCGGCGACGTCGTGACCTCGGCGCTGCTCGGCGGCGACAGCTTCGAGTTCGGCACGACCGCGCTGATGATGCTCGGCTGCGTCATGGCGAAGAACTGCAACGTGAAGTGCCCGGCCGGACTGACCACCAACTCCGAGGCGTTCGAGGGCGATCCGCGCGCCCTGGCGCAGTACCTGCTCAACATCGCCCACGACGTACGGCAGATCCTCGCCCGCCTCGGCCTGCGTTCGTTGCGGGAGGCCCGGGGCCGCACGGACCTGCTCCAGCTCCTCGACCACCCGGCGAGCGTCGGCCGCCTGGACGTCCGCCGCCTCCTCGCGCGCGTGCCCGAGAAGGTCGTGGCCGAACCGGAGTACCTGGAGAAGGACTTCAGCACGGACGACGCCCTCATCGAGCGCGTCGAGGAGGCGATCCTCGACCGGCGCGAGGCGTCCCTGCTGGTCGAGGGCATTCACCTCGGCAACAGCGACAAGTCGGTGGGCGGGCAGCTCTCCATCGACGTCGAGTGGCTGCTCAACCACGGTGATCAGCGACTCCCCGCCCACGCCCCCGCGGTCACCACGGACGACCGAGGCCGTCGCCGCCTCGTCGACGACGCCGTCCGCATCCGCACCACCGGCTCCGCCGGACAGTCGTACGGCGTCTTCTGCAACGACGGCATCACCCTCGAACACACCGGCACCGCCAACGACGGCGTCGGCAAGAGCCAGAGCGGCGGCCGGATCGTGGTCCGCGCCCCCGGCGGCGGCAGCACCGAGCGCGGCGGGAACGTACTCGTCGGGAACTTCGCGCTGTTCGGCGCGACCGGCGGCCGGACGTTCGTGCAGGGCGAGGCCGGCGACCGGTTCGCCGTGCGCAACTCCGGGGCGACCGCGGTCGTCGAGGGGCTCGGCGACTTCGGCTGCGAGTACATGACCGGCGGTACGGTCCTCAACCTCGGCGGCTTCGGCAAGGGCCTCGGCAACGGCATGAGCGGCGGATTCCTCTACCAGTACGACCCGTCGGGCGAACTCCACGACCGGGTCAGCGCCGACTCGCTGCTCGTGTTCCCGGTGACCGACACCGCGCACGGCGCCTTCCACGAGGAGGCCGTACGCCTGCTGCTGGCCTGGCATGCCGAGGCCACCGGATCCCCGCTGGCGGCACGGCTGTTGGAGCACTGGGAGTCCGAACGGGAGCACGTGTACTGCGGGATGCCCCGCGCGCTGCTCCTCTACCAGGACGCGGGCGAGATCCTCGCCGCCGCCACCCGCGGTGAGCTGCTGGACGAGCTGGCGAGCTCGATCGCGACGGACAAGCTGCGTGCGTTCAAGGTCGATTACCGCGACCGGCGGACCGTACTCGGCGGCCGGGCCCCGGCCTTCGGCGACCAGGGCAGCGACGACATGTTCTCGCTGCTGTCCTCGTACACCGTGCTCGGCGTCGCCCAGGACCTCGCGCTGCAACGGGTGCCGGGCGCGACCGGACCCGACGACCCCCGGGTCGCCGAGGCCGTCCGCAACCTCGTCCTCACCGAGGACTTCTTCGTCAAGCAGCGGGTGGTGAAGTACCTGCGCGGCACGCTGGAGCGGTTCGGCGACGACGAGTTGGCCACGCTCATCGCGAGCAAGCGGCTCGACGACTACAAGCGGGCGCTGCGGCAGCGCAACAACCTGAGCGTGGACGCCCCCGGCACCTACGGCTGGATCGTCCACCAGACCACGAAGAACGCGGGACACGTCCGCGCCGCCCGCTTCGACGAACTGCTCGCGACGGCCGCGCTCGACGACATCGCCGCCCGCCACACCCACATCCCGCAGGCCCCGACCGAGACGGTGACCGCATGACCCTCATGCCCCCGACCGGGTCCCTCATCCCGGCCGACGCACCGTTCTCCGCCCAACAGGAGTCCTGGCTGGCCGGGTTCATCGCGGGCATCGCGGCGGCCGGACGCAGGGAGGCCGCGACAACCGGCGCCCCCACGGCCACGGTCCACGTCCTGTTCGGCACCCAGACCGGCAACGCCGAGTACCTGGCGGACGAAGTGGTCGCCGGCGCCCGCGCCCGCGGTCTCGGCGGCACGGCCACCGCACTCGACGCCGTCACCCCCGACCAACTCGCCGCCATGTCCCATGTGTTGATCGTGAGCTCCACATACGGCGAGGGCGAACTCCCGGACAACGCGGGCCTGTTCTGGGAGGCACTCCAGTCGGACACGGCACCGCGCCTCGAAGGGCTGCGGTACGCCGTCCTCGGACTCGGCGACAGCGGCTACGACGACTTCTGCCAGGCAGCGAAGCTCATCGACACCCGACTCGAACAACTCGGCGCGGGCCGCCTCCACGAACGCGTCGACTGCGACGTCGACTTCGAGGAACCGGCCGCGCAGTGGACGGCGACGGTCCTGGACCGCCTGGTGGCCGAGACCGGCGCGACAGGCGGAAGCGCGGAGGGGAGCACAGAGGCCGTCGCCCGCCCCCGCTCCCCCTGGAACAAGCGCACCCCCTACCGTTCCCGGCTCGCGGTGAACCGGCTCCTGTCCGCCCCGCGCAGCGCGAAGGAGATCCGCCACTACGAGTTCGACCTCGGGGACAGCGGCATCACGTACGAGGCCGGGGACGCGCTGGCCGTCGTACCCCTGAACGACGACGGGCTGGTCGCCGCTCTCCTGGAGCACCTGGGTGCAGGCGGCGACGAGGAGACGGCCGAGCTGCTGCGCACCGAGCGCGAAATCCGCACCCCGTCCAGGGAGTTGATCGCCGACCTCATCGAGCGGGCGCCAACCGGCGAGCTGGCCGCAGTCGTCGCGCACGGCGACCGGTCCGACCTGGACTCCTGGCTCTGGGGCCGGGACGTCCTCGACCTGCTCCGCGACGCGGGCCCGGCCGCGCCGGGACTGGCCGAACTCCTCCCGCTGCTCCGCCCGTTGCAGGCCCGCCAGTACTCGATCTCGTCCAGCCCGCTCGCCCACCCGGACCGCATCCACCTCACCGTCGCGTCCGTCCGCTACGGCAGGCACCAGGGCGTCGCGTCCACGTACCTCGCGGACCGGACAGCCGGCGAGGACACGACCGTAGGCATCTATCTCCAGCCCAACGCCTCGTTCGGCGTCCCGGCCGACGACGACGCTCCGATGGTCATGATCGGCCCCGGCACCGGCATCGCCCCCTTCCGCGGCTTCCTGCACGAACGGGCCGCGCGGGGTGCCGCCGGACGCAACTGGCTGTTCTTCGGGGACCGGCACCGCGAGACGGACTTCGTGTACGAGGACGAGCTGACCGCGCTGCGGGAGCGGGGCGTGCTCACCGAGCTCGACCTCGCGTTCTCGCGCGACCAGGCCGAGAAGATCTACGTGCAGACGCGGATGCGGGAGCGGTCGCGGGAGTTGTACGGGTGGCTGGAGGACGGCGCGCATGTGTACGTCTGCGGGGACGCCTCCCGGATGGCGAAGGACGTCGAGGCGGCGCTGCTGGGTGTCGTCGCCGAGCAGCGTGGGCGCGGGGACGACGACGCGGCGGAGTACCTCGCGGATCTGCGGCGGGCCAAGCGCTACGTACGGGACGTGTACTGAGCATGACGGACCAGCACGGTTGCGCCTTCGAAGGGTGCTGCTCGCGGCGCGAGAGCAGCGTGCGGCTGATCGATCCGCGGATGCCAGAACTGGCCCGCTGCCTCACGCTCTTCCAGTACGTGCAGGCCGTCACCGGCGGGCCGGTCGCGCGGATCGACCAGGCCGGCAGCTACGCCGTCCCGAGCCTGCGCGGCGACGCGTTCGCCGTCCACGCGGGCTCGATCGCGCTGCGCCTCGACGCCGAGGGGATCGCCGCGGCCGTGGTCGCGCGGGAGGAGAGCGCGGTCTCTGTGCGCCTGCTCGACGCGGCGGGCCGGACCGTCCATCAGGGACGGCTGCTCTCCGAGGGGGACCGGCTGCTGGCCGGACTCACGAGCACCGTCGAAGCAGGGTCGTACGGACCCCAGGCCCCGGCTCCCGAGGTCCCGGTTCCCGAGGTCCCGGCCTGGGAGAACGGCGATCAACTCGCGCAGCTCGACGCGGTGTTGGCGGACGGCGGGGTCGCCCGGCGCACGGCGTTCCACCGCTACCGGGCCGAACACCGGCCGATCGACGTCGACGTCGTACCGTCCGTGCTCGACCACGTCTGTTCCGTCGGACTGCCCATCGGCGTCGCGGTGTTCGCCCCGGCGGCCATGCAGGCGTGCGGCGGCCGGGTGCATGTCACCGACCGGACCGTCGGCGGGCGGGTGTTCGCGGCGCTCGCGGAGAGCTCGGTGGAGATCGACCTCGCCGCCGTCCGAGCGTGCCACCTGGTCCGCTCCACGGCGGCGCACGGACCGACCTCGGCGCTCGAACTCGACGACGAGAACGGGCGATGCGTCGCGGTGATCACGCAGTTCGGGATGGTCGGGGAGGACGTGCACGGGGCATGGGAGCACCTCGCGGCGTCACTCCCCGACGGCTAGACCGGTCCGGGCACGGCTACTTGCCGAACGCCTTGCGGAACTCGGCGACGCTCTCGGGCGTCGTCCCGTTCGCGCCGCACATCGGGACGACGCCGTCCTTGGCGGCCACGACGTACTGCTCGCCCTTCGAGAACGTCAGGTGCTCCACGTCCTGCGGGCCGTTGTCGAGGACGATCGTCTCCGCGTCACCGCCCTTCAGCCAGTAGTCGGCGCGGAAGGTGACCGTGGAGCCCTTGACGGAGGTGACCGTTCCGATGAAGAGGGTCGGGTACTTTCGCAGGAGGTCGGGGGTGGGTTCCATGCACTTGCCGGCGATGCCGCCCGGCGCGGCGCTGAGCGTCAGACCGGGGGCGGCCTTGGCCGAGTGTCCGGGGACGTTGCCGTTGCCGCCGCCGCTTCCGCTGTTCGCCATGATTCCTCCGGTGATGCCGCCGCCGAGCAGGAGCAGACCGGCGGCCGCGAGCCCGAGCAGCTGACGGCGCCCCCGTCCCGCACGGGTCCGCACGGGGTGCGTGGTGGTGCCGGCGCTGTCGCCGGAGATGTTCGTCGCCGACCTGAGCGCGGTGTCGCTGTTCACGGTGGTCTCCACAAGACGAGTGATGTCGGGCGGCGGAGCCTGTGATGTCAGCGCCGGGTCCGCGGCCTTCATGCGGGCCAGCAGTTCGTCGTCGTTCACTGACTGCTCCTTCCTTCGTCTGTCTTGTGTCCGGACCGTTCGACGTCCTTTCGCCCCAACTGCGCGGCGAGTTTCTTCTTCGC
>NZ_JBSFLV010000141.1:0-23250 GCF_053599215.1 Streptomyces sp. NPDC001002
GGATCGCCCCCGCGGTGACCGTGCGCGTCCAGGTGGCGCAGCCGAAGCCGCCCGAGGTCACCGCCGTCGTGACGGACCGCTTCCTCACCTCGGCGGGCGCGCACACCGGGGACCGCGTGGACGTGACGTTCGGCGGCCAGAACGTGCCCGTGCGGATCGTCGACTCCGTACGGGAGTTGCCGACGACGAGCGACACGGACGGCGGCGCGCTGCTGGTCGATCTGCCGTCCGTGAACCGGGTGTTGGAGACGCGGTACGGCATCAGCGTCACGCCCACGGAGTGGTGGCTGCGCACCGACGCCGGCGGCTCGGGCCAGGTCGCCACGGCGCTGCGGGCGCTGCCCGACATGGATCCCGCGCAGGTCGTGGTGCGCGACGAGATGGCGGCGCAACTGCGCGACGACCCGTTCGGCGCGGGCCCGGAGGCGGCGTTCGGCGCGGCGGCCGGGGTCGCGGCGGCGCTGGCCGCGGTCGGGTTCGCGGTGAGCGCGGCGGGATCGCTGCGCGAGCGCGGCGCCGAACTCGCCGTGCTGCGCGCCCTGGGCGCCCCGCGCCGCCGGCTGGCCCGCATGATCGCCCTCGAACAGGGCGTCCTGGTGGCGCTGGCCCTGGTCGTGGGTACGGCTCTCGGCGCGGTGCTGACCCGGGCGGTGATCCCGCTGATCGTGCTGACGGGCGAGGCGGCCCGGCCGGTGCCGTCCGTGCTGGTCGAACTGCCCGTCCCCCAGGTCGCGTTGCTGCTCGTCGCGGTGGCGGTGGCCCCGCTGCTGGTCACCGGGGCGCTGGCGCTGCGGCGGGCGGATCCGGTGGTGTCGTTGCGGGATTCGGGGGGTGAGTGAGATGGGCCGATTCTTTGGCGGGCGGGTGCGGGCCCGAGGCGCCCGTACGCCGGTACTGGCCCCCTGGGTCCGTACCCGGCTGCGTACCGCCCCCGGCGCCGCCTGTGCGCTCGCGCTGCTCGTCGCGCTGACCGCGTGCCTCGCCGCGGCCCTGCCCCGGGCGGTCGACCGGTACGAGGACGCGGGGCTGCGGCACGCCGTCGAGCGGGCGCGCCCGGACACCACCAGCGTGGACGTGTCCGCGGAGCAGCCCGACCTCCTCATGTCGCAGGGCATGCGGGAGGACGCGCTGCGCCCCGACCGGCTCGGCGCGCAGTACCGGCAGGTCGTCGACGCCGTGCCGCGCCCGCTCGTCGCCGACCCCGGCCAGTCGACGTACGGGGTGCGGACCGCCGCCCCGATGGAGGCGCCGGACGCCTTCCTGCCGCGGCCCAACGGCGTGCCCGCGCAGGTCTCCCTCACCGCGCAGCACGACCTCGCCGGACACGTCCGCTCGGTGACCGGCCGGCTGCCGCGCGCCTCGGAGCAGGTGACCACCACCACGGCCGAGGTGGAGGCCGCGGTCAGCGCCGAGACCGCGAAGCGCATGCACATCAAGGTCGGTTCGGTGATCCACGTGCCCGGCGTGGAACGCGGCCCGCTCGCCGTGCGCGTCACCGGCATCGTCACCCCGCGCGACCCGAACGGCGCCTACTGGGCGACCCGGCCCCTTCTGCGCACCCCCAGCCTGATCCTCCTGCCGGGCGCGGGCGCGGAGGGCGACCGGTACTGGCTCGGCAGCCTGCTGCTTGCCCCCGAGGCCGCCCCCGCGCTGCTGGGCACGCCCGGAAACCCGTTGCGCTACTGGCAGTTGGCGCCGGCCCCGGGCGATCTGCACGCCTACGAACTCGACGGCCTGAAGGCCGCGATCGCCTCCCTGGAGGGCGGCCCGGTCCTGCGCGAGATGCGCACCCGCACCGACCCGACCACCGACGTGAGCACCCACCTCGACGAGGTCCTCGTCACCTACACCGACCTGCGCTCGGGCATCCGCCCGCTCGTGGCCGTGGCCGTCGTCGGCACCGGCACGGTCGCCGCGATCGTCCTGCTGATGGCGGGCGGCCTCGCCGCCGACCGCCGCCGCTCCGAACTGCTCCTGCTGCGCGCCCGCGGTGGATCCCTGCGCGGGGTCACGGGCCGCCTGCTGGCGGAGACGTCGATCGTGTCCCTGCCCGCCGGCGCCCTCGGTCTCGCGGTCGCGCTGCTCGCCCTCCCCGGCGGCCGGCTCTCCTACGCCGTCGCCGCGGCGGCAGGCGCCACCGCCGTCGCCTGCACGGCCCTGCCCCTGCGCGCGGCGGCCGTCCACCGCGTGGTGCGACTGCACGGCGCCCGAGAGGACGTGGCATCCGTACGACCGTCCCGGCGCCGTACGGTCGCGGAGCTCACCCTGCTCGTCGTGACGCTCGGCGCGGTCGAGACCCTGCGCCGCAGGGGCACGTCCGGCGACGAACTCGCCGCCCTCGCCCCGGTGTTGGTGGGCGTGGCCGCGGCCCTGGTCCTGGTCCGCCTCTACCCGCTCCCGCTGCGCGGCCTGGCCCGCCCGGCGGCCCGGCTGCGCGGCGCGGTGGGCCATCTGTCCCTGGCCCGCGCGGGCCGCACCTCCGCCTCCGCGGTGCTGCCCCTGCTGGCCCTCCTGACCGCCCTCACCACGGCGGCCTTCGGCGGCTCGGTCCTGGCGGGCGTGAGCGAGGCCCGCGACCAGGCCGCGCTCTCCACCGTGGGCGCCGACGCCCGCGTCGAGGGCACCGGCGCGCTGCCGGCGTCCCTGTCGGACCGCGTGCGCGGTCTGTCAGGGGTCCGGGAGTCGACGGCGGTGAGCATCAGCTACCAGGCCAAGCCGAACGGCGACCGACGGTCGGTGCCGGTGGCGGGCGTGGACCCGCGGAGCTACGCGGAGTTGACGTCACGGACGGGGCAAGGGGCTTTTGGGGCGGGGGAGTTGAGAGTCCGGGCGGGGGATGAGTCGGGCGTGGGGTCTGGAACGGGGTCGGGGTCGGGGTCGGGGTCGGGGTCGGGGTCGGGGTCGGGCGAGGATTCCAGTACGGGGTCGGGAGCGGGGTCCGGCACAGGGGCGAGCGCGGGGTCCGGCACCGGGTCGGGCGCGGGGTCCGGCACGGGGGCGACCGTGTTGCCGGCCATCGCCTCGCCCGCCGTCGCCGCCACCTACGGCACCCGGCCCTTCCCCGTCCGTCTGGAGGACGGCACCAACGTCACCGTCCGCATCACACTGGTCCTCGACCGCACGCCCGCCGTCATCGGCGCCGACTTCCTCGTCGTGGACCGGGCCGGCCTGAGCGCCGAAGCATCCCGCCCGACCGTCCTGCTGCTGACCGGCGACCACCTCGACGGAGCCGCCCTGCGTCGGGCGGCGGGCGGCGCGGCCGTCCTTCTGCGCTCCGAGGAACGGGCCCAGTACGTCGACTCGCCCCTGCAGTCCGGTGCCGAACGCGTCTACACGGCCGCGGTCGCCGCCGGCGCCGGTTACGCCGTCCTCGCACTCCTCCTCTCCCTCGTCCGCGCGGCCCCCGAACGCCGGGCCCTGTTGGCCCGACTGCGCACCATGGGCCTGACCCGGGCGCAGGGCCGCCGTCTGCTCGTCCTGGAGTCACTCCCCCAGGCGGTCCTCGCGGCGGCGGGCGGCGCGCTCACGGGCTGGGCGGCGATCCGGCTCCTCTCCCCCGGCATCGACCTCACGACCATCGCCCTGGCCTCCGCCCAAGTCCCGGTGGACGCGGCCGAGTTGCACACGGACGCGGTGTCCCTCACGGTTCCCGCACTGGCGATCATCGCGGTGACGGTGGGAGTCGCGGGAGTGCAGGCGTGGTGGACGGGCCGGCGGGGGTCGGTGGCGGAACTGAGGGTGGGGGACGGCCGATGACCTGCGTGACCGGCGGAATTGAGGGTGCGGGACGGCCGATGACCTGCGTGACCGGCGGAATTGAGAGTGCGGGACCGCCGATGGCCCGTGCGACTCCCGACCAGTGGCCGACCCGTGCGACTCACGACCTGTGGCTGACCCCTGCGACTCACGAACCGCGGCACCGACGAGGCACCGTCCCAGGAGATCTCCGATGACCACGACGAACCCCACCCTCGCCGACCTGGCCCAGCGCGCCACCGCGCACCGCGACCGGCCCGCCTACGGCCACGACGCCCTGATCACCTGCGACCGTCTCGTCCGTATCTTCACCACGGACGGCATCGAGGTGCAGGCGCTCCAGGGGCTCGATCTCCTGGTCCGCGAGGGCGAGTTGATGGCCCTGGTGGGCGCGTCCGGCAGCGGCAAGTCCACACTGATGAACATCCTCGCGGGACTGGACACCCCCACCGCCGGCGCCGCCCGCGTGGCCGGCCACGACCTGCTCGCCATGACCGCCAAGGACCGCCTCGCCTACCGCCGCGACACCATCGGCTTCGTCTGGCAGCAGACCTCCCGCAACCTGCTCCCCTACCTCACCGCCGCCCAGAACGTCGCCCTGCCGATGCAGCTGACCGGCGCCCACGGCCGCCGTTTCCGCCGCGCGCACACCGAACGCGCCCTGGAACTCCTGGAGTTGCTCGGCGTCGCCGAGTGCCGCGACCGGCGCCCGCACCAGATGTCCGGCGGCCAGCAGCAGCGCGTCGCGATCGGCGCGGCCCTCGCCAACAACCCCTCGGTCCTGCTCGCCGACGAACCCACCGGCGAACTCGACTCGCACACCGCGGAACAGGTCTTCGCCGCCTTCCGTACCGCGAACGAGGCTCTGGGCACCACGATCGTCATCGTCACCCACGACCAGGCCGTCGCCGGCGAGGTCCGCCGCACGGTCGCCATCCGCGACGGCCGCACCTCCACGGAGGTCCTGCGCCGCAGCGAGGTCGACGAGACCACGGGCCACGAGACGGTGGTCGCCCGCGAGTACGCCATGCTCGACCGGGCCGGGCGTCTCCAGCTCCCCGCCGAGTACACCGAGGCCCTGGGCATGCGCGACCGCGTCGCGTTGGAACTGGAGCCGGACCACATCGCCGTATGGCCGGACGACAGTGACAGGTGAGACGGCCCGGGGCCGGTATGGGTGCCGGGCGGAACGGCTCAGCGCACGCTGACGCCGAGCGCCCCAAGTCCCGTCGTCCGTACGGCGATCGAACCGTAGGCGGTACGCAGCCGCAGCCACGCGCCGGAGGAGAACAGCCGCCAGTCCCCCGAGGCTCCGCGCAGGAAGCCGAGGGACTGGGCCGCGTGCAGGACCCGTACCGGAAGGGGGGTGTCGCCGACCGTCCGGGACCAGATCTCCCGCCCGATGCGGTCGAGTTCGGCCCGGGTACGCAGTTCGGGCGCCAACTCCTGCGTACGGGACCGGAATTCGGCGACCGCCGCGCCGACGAGGGCGCGCAGCACGTCCGGTGCGGGCAGTCCGGGCACCGGCTTCCAACCGCCGCGCGGCGGGAGGACCCCGGCCCAGGGCGGCCCGGTCACGGCAGCCGGCACGCCGGCCGTGGCGGCCGACTCGTCGACGGACTCCAGGAGTTCGCCCGCGGATACGGTCACGTCCAGCGTGACGTCGAGGCCGTTCTCGTAGGGCTTGGCGAGTCGTACCGTGCGGATCGCCAGTACCTCGAAGGAGGGCGGTCGGCCGAAGACGGCGAGCGCCGTGCCGACCGCCTGGAGGCGCACCGCCGCTCCACGGTCGTAGTGGAGCAGCCGGGAGAGGAAGGCCGCGAGATCCGCCGTCTCCCCCTCGTCGGCGAGGTGCAGCACCGTCATGCGGCGACGGCCCCCTGCTCAGGGTCCGCGGCGGCCGCGTCGTCCGTGTACTCGCGCAGGAACTCCTGCTCCTCGGCGGTGAGTCGGCGCGGCCGCTGGGCCTCGAAGTCGAACGGCACGACCACCGTCGAGGCCCGCACATAGACCAGGTCGTCGTCCTTCACCTCGTAGGTGATGGTGAAGGACGCGGCCCTTATCTGCGTGATCCACAGCTCGATGTCCACCGGGTGGTGCCGGTGGACCAACTGCCGCTTGTAGTCGATCTCGTGGCGCGCCACCACGGACCCCTGCTGGAAGTCCTTGTCCGGGCGGAACAGGAAGTCGATACGGGCCTCCTCCAGATAGCGGAGGAAGACCACGTTGTTCACGTGGCCGTACGCGTCCATGTCCGCCCAGCGAAGGGGGCAGCGGTAGATGTGGCGCAAGATCGATCAGCCCCGGGTCAGCTTCTTGTAGGTGGCGCGGTGCGGCCGGGCGGCGTCCGGTCCGAGCCGCTCGACCTTGTTCTTCTCGTACGACTCGAAGTTGCCCTCGAACCAGAACCACTTGGATTCGCCCTCGTAGGCGAGGATGTGCGTCGCCACCCGGTCCAGGAACCACCGGTCGTGGGAGACGACCACGGCGCAGCCGGGGAATTCGAGGAGCGCGTTCTCCAGCGAGCCGAGGGTCTCGACGTCGAGGTCGTTGGTCGGCTCGTCGAGGAGCAGCAGGTTGCCGCCGAGCTTGAGGGTGAGCGCGAGGTTGAGGCGGTTGCGCTCACCGCCGGAGAGGACGCCGGCGGGCTTCTGCTGGTCGGGACCCTTGAAGCCGAACGCGGAGACGTACGCCCGCGAGGGCATCTCGACCTGGCCGACGTTGATGTAGTCGAGCTCGTCGGAGACGACGGCCCACAGCGTCTTCTTGGGGTCGATGTTCTCGCGGCTCTGGTCGACGTAGCTGATCTTGACGGTCTCGCCGACCTTGATGGAACCGGAGTCCGGCTCCTCCAGGCCCTGGATCATCTTGAACAGGGTGGTCTTGCCCGCGCCGTTGGGGCCGATGACCCCGACGATGCCGTTGCGCGGGAGGGTGAAGCTGAGGTTGTCGATGAGGACCTTGTCGCCGAACGCCTTGCCGAGGTTGTTGACCTCGACGACGACACTGCCCAGGCGCGGGCCCGGCGGGATCTGGATCTCCTCGAAGTCCAGCTTCCGCATCTTGTCGGCCTCGGCGGCCATCTCCTCGTAACGCGCAAGGCGCGCCTTGGACTTGGCCTGCCGCCCCTTGGCGTTGGACCGCACCCACTCCAGCTCGTCCTTCAGACGCTTCGCCCGCTTGGCGTCCTTGGCTCCCTCGACCTTGAGGCGGGTGGCCTTGGTCTCCAGGTACTTGGAGTAGTTGCCCTCGTAGCCGTGCAGGCGGCCGCGGTCGACCTCGCAGATCCAGCCGGCCACGTTGTCCAGGAAGTACCTGTCGTGGGTCACGGCGACGACGGTGCCGGCGTACTTGGCGAGGTGCTGCTCCAGCCAGTTCACCGACTCGGCGTCGAGGTGGTTGGTGGGCTCGTCGAGGAGCAGCAGATCGGGCGCCTCAAGCAGCAGCTTGCAGAGCGCGACGCGGCGCTTCTCACCACCGGAGAGGTTGGCCACGGGCCAGTCGCCGGGCGGGCAGCCCAGCGCGTCCATGGCCTGCTCCAGCTGCGCGTCGAGGTCCCACGCGTTGGCGTGGTCCAGCTCCTCCTGCAGCTTGCCCATCTCGTCGAGCAGCGCGTCGGAGTAGTCGGTCGCCATCAGCTCGGCGATCTCGTTGAACCGGTCGAGCTTGCCCTTGACCTCGGCAACGCCCTCCTGGACGTTCTCCAGGACGTTCTTCTCCTCGTTCAGCGGGGGCTCCTGCAGCAGGATGCCGACGCTGTAACCGGGAGACAGGAACGCGTCACCGTTCGACGGCTGCTCCAGCCCGGCCATGATCTTGAGGACGGTGGACTTACCGGCGCCGTTCGGGCCGACGACGCCGATCTTCGCCCCAGGGAGGAAGCTCAGGGTGACGTCGTCGAGAATCACCTTGTCGCCGTGCGCCTTGCGCGCCTTGCGCATGGTGTAAATGAACTCAGCCAAGAGAAACCGTCCGGCAGCTTGAAATCTGGCAGTGGGCAGATACACCCCATCTTGCCTGACGTCCACACTTGGGTGTTAACCCGTTTGGTCGGGGGGCTGTGACCTGGGGGTTCCTTGGTGGGGTGGGTAGCGGACCTGTCACGGTTTGTTGTCGACGGTCACACTTGAGTGGCGCCTCACGGCCCGGGGACGGCCCAGAGACGACAGGTACGGCACGGCTTGCAGGCCCGGACTCCGCCGACTCCCAGTCCCCGACCTGCCGACAGCCTTCATGTCGGCGCGGAACGGCGACCCGTCGGGCTGCTCACGGGCCATCGATCGCACGACCCGCACCCGTCGCCGGGGCTCGGCAACGTAGGTGCTGCCCGCCTCGAACGTCGCCACGCAGAGTTGGGCCCCGGAGCGTCTGAAGCTCAGCCGACGACAGCCGGCCACGACGGAGGGCCAGTCGACCGTACAGGCGCGTGTGCCTCGCTGTACCCCTGCCGGCCTGAGCCACGCTGTCCGGCCGTCGACCAGGACAAGTCCCGACGGTGGCGCCGCATGGGTGGCCCCTAAGCGATGACCTCTTCGTCCCGAAGCAACTCGTCCGCGCCGCCGGCCAGGAGTCGTGTGCCCTCCGTCTATGGCGATGGTCCGCAGGCGTATGTGGTTGTCCGCCGCTGCGCGCACAAGCCTTTGTGACTCATGGCCTGATCGAGTCAGTTGTAGATCGAGAGATCGATCGGCAGTATGTCGGCGTGGACCAGGGCCTAGCGGCTGTACTCGGAGCGAGTGTCGGCGTCATCGGCACATTAGGTACCGCATGTTTGACGTATTTGGCGACACGACAGCAAGGGCGCGTCGAGCACGGGCATTGGTTACGTGAGCAGCGGCAGCGGGCATACGAGGAATTCCTGATCACTTATGATCGATTCGCCGGAGCCGCTACGGCGTTGGAGGACGCATTACTGGAAGGGCGCGCTGAAGGGCTGCAAGATCTCACAGCAGCCCTCAAAGAGTCGCTTGACACTTTCGCTACTGCCCGAAGTCGGGTTGCAGTTACCGGACCTGCCGCCGCCTCGAAGAGTGCAGGGAAGATCGCTACCCTCTTGCGAGAAGTCGTTAGCGCCCTCAAAGCATGGCAGGATGACTTGCCGTCAGAAGGTGATGCTTCCGAGAAGAGTACTCGGCTGCATGAACTACAGTCGCGAGTTCAATATGCATACCGAGACTTTATCCGCGACGTGCGTAGCGTCTTGGAGTCACCGCCATCGTAAATTCTTCGCAAGTTGCCAATGAATGGCGTGGGCGTGGCCGACGCTAAATCGTTCGCCTGCTCGGCGTTGTCCGGTTTAGAGACTCACACCTTCTCTCGCAGCAGCCTTCCCGGAGCGTTTCTCTGACCTCGCGGGTACTGGCCGCGTTGCCAGCGGTGGCTGTTGGGGGGCGAACGGCGTTTTCCCCACCAGCCGGGGTCCCGGGACGCCGAATGCCTCCGCACCCACCCCTCTCACAACCGTCTGTTCCGTAGCTCTGCAGAGATCAGTCATTTGAGGTCACAGGGGTTGCGGAGAGGGCCGGTGTTCCAGCGGCAGCGCCTCACTGCGCGCCGAGCGGCTGAAGGCCTTCACCTCGATCGCGCACGGCGGACTCTCCACGTCGCACGGGAGACCCGAGGTGCGGACATCCTTTGGATCGCGGGCAGCGACTCGCTCCACTGGATCGCCAGTCACGCCAGGAACCAAGCAGCGTGAACAACTGCCGGGCAGCACATCAGTGGAATGGCGTGTTCCCGGGCATCATGAGCTTGGCTGTCGACGACAGATCCAGTCCGGCCGGGGGGCATACGTGGACAACGGACTAACCGCTCTGGTAGCTGCACTCGTTGGCGTAACTGGGACCTTGCTGGCTCCCATCTTCTCGCAACGGATCGTCTATCGAGTTGGACGCGATAGCGAAGGAACTCACTCAGGCATATCGAGGAGTCAAGCGACTGGAGGAGGGGAACCCGGTGAAGTCATTCGAGGAAATCGAGCAAGATCTCCAAGATCTTTGGGAACGCTGGAAACAGATGCGCGGCTTGATGCGAGGGTGCCTCGGCATCGAAGATCCTCCACCTCAGATGCCCGCCTGGCTAGAGCTGTGGCTTTGCCACGACCCATGGACGACCCAAGCCGCCTCAAACGGCCTTCGTCGGCGGGGAATCTGCTGGTGGGGGCCTTTCGCGCCCTCCTCTGGCAAGCATCACCCCGTCTTGCCTGACGTCCACACTTTGGTGTTACCCGTTTAGTCGGGGGCTGTGACCTGGGGGTTCCTTGGCCAGGGGATAGACAGGGCGTGCACTTAGTCCTGCACGCGACCCGTCGCACCAGTCCCGGACGGCGTCCGCGCAGGCCATGCGAGCAGGGCCAGTTCCGCCGTTTCCGTCAGCTCCGTCGCCGTGCCCCCGTCGCGGGCCCGCTGCGACATGCCCTGGATGATCGCGGCGAAGTACGCGGCCAGCGCGCGGGGATTGGCCGCGTCGGACAGCTCGCCGGCCTCCTGCGCCCCGCGCAGTCGCGCCTCGAAGACGCCCAGGTTCGCGTTGCGCAGGTCTCGTAGGAAGGCCTCCACCTCGGCGTCCTGCGGAGTGACGTTGGTGGCCGCGCTGATCGTCAGGCATCCGGCCGGGTGGGCCGGGTCGGGATAGATGATCGCTGCCTCGCGCAGGATGCGGGTGAAGGCGCCGCGGGCGGTGGGTTCCTCTTCGAGGGCGACGCCCATGAAGGCGCCCACGGGCGAGCGCCCGTAGCTGTGCACCACCTCCTTGAACAGGGACTTCTTGTCGCCGAAGGCCGCGTACAGGCTGCCGGGCCTGATGCCCATCGCCTCCGTCAGCTCGCCGATGGAGGTGGCCTCGTAGCCGCGTTCCCAGAACAGGTGGGTGGCCGCTGTCAGTGCCGCGGCACGGTCGAACGCCCTCGGCCGCCCTCGCTTGGCGCGTGCGTCAGTCACTCCTCTGTCAGTCACCCCTCCATTTTAGAGCGCTCACTCAAGAAGGCGTGTTACCTTTTTTGAGCAATCACTCAACAAATCGGGGAGTGGCCAACAGCCATGGGTACACACGCACTTGAGGGAAAGACCGCACTGGTCACCGGCGGCAGCCGCGGCATCGGCCGGGCCATCGCGCAACGACTCGGGCGGGACGGCGCCACCGTCGCCGTCGCCTACGCGCGCGAGGAGACAGCAGCTGACGAGGTCGTCGAACGCATCCGTAAGGACGGCGGCCGGGCCTTCCCCCTGCACGCCGAGCTGGGACGGCACGGTGACGCGACCGCCCTGTGGGCCGCCTTCGACGCCCAGGTCGATGCCCACGCACCCAACGGTGGCGTCGACATCATCGTCAACAACGCCGGCATCGGCCGCAGCTCCGCCCTGGCGTCGCTGACCGAGGACGCCTTCGATGCGGTCTTCGCCGTGAACGTCCGCGCACCGTTCTTCATCGTGCAGCAAGGGCTGGAGCGGCTGCGTGACGGAGGGCGGATCATCAACATCTCCAGCGGTGCGGCCCGCCTCGCCATGCCGGAGATCATCGCCTACGGCGCCACCAAGGGCGCGCTCGACACCTTCACCCTCAACCTCGCCAAGGAACTGGGCCCCCGAGGCATCACCGCCAACTCGGTGGCTCCCGGCATCATCGACACCGACGTCAACGCGAGCTGGCTACGCGGCAATCCGCAGGCCGAAGCCCACGCGGCGTCCCTGGCAGCGCTGGGCCGAGTCGGCCGGCCGGAGGACGTGGCCGACATCGTGGCGTTCCTCGCGTCCGACGACGCACGCTGGGTGACCGGCCGGGTGATCGACGCGACGGGCGGTTCCGGGCTGTGAGCTGCCGGCCGCTGTAAGCCGCCCGCCACCGCGAGACGCACGCCGCCGCGACCGTCACCTTTCCGCCGACATCTCCTTCTTGCGGACCAGCACCAGCGCCGCCCCGCCGATCACGACCAGGCCGATGGCGACGCCCGCGATCAGAGGGGTCGCGCTGGAGCTGCCCGTCGCGGCGAGGTTGGTGTCGTCCGCGACGCCTCCCACCGTGGCCGGGCTCGGCTCGCTGAGGGTCTGGACCGCCTCGCCGCCCGCGCTGCCCTGCGTCTTGCAGTCGAGGACCCCGGTGAAGCGCTGCTCGAAGCCGCTCGGCCCGGTGATCGTGAAGTCGTACGCCTGGTCCTCCTGCAAGGGGACCGTCACCGTGCGCGACTCCCCCGCCGGGATGCTGTACTCCTCGCCCAGCAGCGCGAAGGTGAACGCCTCGTCGCCCTGATTGGCCGCGGTGAGGTCCAGGCCGCCCTTGGCGCAGTTCTTCACCGCGGACAGTGCCGGTATGGCTCCCTGGCTCGCCCAGCTCGCGCTCGCCGTCGCCGAGACCGTCGACTCGCTGGAACCGGCCAGGATCTGCGTCTGGCTCCGGCTCTCGGAGGCGAAGGCACGGCCGACCGGCACGGTCGTCGAGGCCTGCACGGTCAGCTCCGCCGAGCCGGCGGCGGTGTCCTCGGGCACGTCGAAGAAGACCTGGCTGCCGTCCACCGCGGACGTGATCGGCTTGCCGTCCTTGCCTACGATCCGCACACCACTGATGGCGGCGTCCGCCGGCGGCGTCAGCGTCACGCCGGCCGCGTTCGTGTGCACGGTCACCGGTCCGAGCAGCTCGCCTGGGTGGCCGGAGACGGCGGGCGGGTCGAGGGTGAGCGAGGACTTGGGCTCCGTCAGGTCGGCCGCGCTCTTGTGCAGGTAGTCCGCGAGCCGCTCGGCCTGCGGGTCGACCGCGTCGACGTCGGCCCCGTCCGAGTAGCGCCAGATGGCGACCTGCGTGCCGGCCGCCGCGTCCTGCTCGGTCAGACCGCCCTGGACGCCCGCCCTGGCGGCGAGCGCCGCGAGGTCGTTGACCTGCGGGTAGGAGTTCTGCAGGATCCAACGGATCTTGCCGGCGTCCTTGTTGGCGGCCAGTGAGGTGCCGCTCCAGGCGGTCTCGTGGTACTTCGCGTCCCGCTGCGTGGGGTTGTGGATGTCGACGCAGTACGTCTGCAGGGTGCCGCCGCCGTCCACGGACATCTCGAACAGCCCCGCCGAGACCTCCTGGTCCCCGCCGGCGTCGTGGATCACGGCCGCGCCGTACGTCTTCAGGGCGCCTATGGTCGCGGTCGCCCCGCCCTGACTCTGCGTCGTCTCCTCGGCGGCCGCCGATCCGGCCCCGGCCAGCGCACCGGCGGCGACGAGTCCGGACACAAGAGTGGCGGCGGCCAGCCGGGCCGCGCCTCGCCTGCACACGGACAGCACAGAGAACGAAGAAAGCACCAAATTCCCCTTCGAGCAGGACCCGTTGACGTGGGGGGTGTGGTCCCACCAGCAGAATCAGAAGCCCCGAGAGATATCACCGGCATCCTAGGGACGCGGCACACCACGCCTCCCGGTCATACCGTCGGACAAACGATCCGACTCGGAATCGTTATCGCCCGGACCGCGTCCGAGCAGGGCTTATCGACAAATCCACCGGGCCGCACCAGGCCGCACCCGGCGCATTCGCCGATAAGCCGCAGTCCGGTCACCTCGGGGCACTGTCCACCATCACGTCACCGCGAGAGGTTCCGGCTCCTGTGGGGACAAGTCCGCCTCCGAACCACCCGGCGGTGTCTCCCAGTTGGGCTCAGGTTCCGCGGACGCGGCGGCCGTCCCCGGCTCCTGCTTGTTCGCCCGCCGGAAGGCCGACGTACCCCGCGCGAGGTCGTGCCCGATGGCCACCGCGTCGAGGTCCGCCGAGGTCCAGCTCTGCCCCTCGCGCACGTCCGTGCGCACCTTCAGCCGGCCCTGCACGATGACGGGGTCGCCCACGCTGAGCGACGCCGCCGCGTTCGTCGCGAGCTGCCTGTTCGCCCACACCGTGAAGAAGTTGGTGTGCCCGTCGGTCCATGTGTTCTTCTCGCGATCCAGATAACGCGAGGTCACCGCGAGCCGGAACCGCGCGGACGGTCCCGACGCCAGCTCCCGGTACACCGGCTGCGTCGCCACGTTCCCCACGGCACAGATGATCGTCTCGTTCATCACGAACCCCTCCCTCGCCCGGCCGCGGAGACCGGGCGGACATGCCTACGGGCCCGTCCCGTACGGCTGCGTCTGCGTCTTTCGCCGCCGCGGCGATCACGTCCGTCGCGATCGCCGCACCGCCAGACTGCCTCCGTCGGACCGGGCCCGCCGAGCCCTGTGGACCGCCCTCCGCCTGTGGAAAACTCCGTCACCCGGACGAGTGATCCACCGTCACGGCCGAGTTCACCTGGTGCCGTTGGCCGACTGGTTCACCCGGTCACACCCTCAACGCCGCCCACCCCCACATGACCGCCCTCGGCGCCACCCCACCCCCCGCACGACCGCCCTCACCGCGTCCCCGCCGCCGCCCCCACCCCCGTGACCCGCCCGAACTGCTCCCGAACCTCCCGGTACCGCAGCAGCTCCGCCGCCACCGGATCCAGTACCCGGGCCCGCCCACACCCGGCGGCCGCCTCCCGCAACCGCCGTTCCGCGTCCGTGCCGTACCGCCGCGCAGGACCGCGTGCCGCCATCCGGCAGCTCCACTCGACGAGAGGGCCGCCGATGATCCCGGCCACCATGAGCAGCACCGGCACCCCGAGGTTCGGCGCCATGAAGCCGATGATCTGGCCCAGCAGCCACAGCCCGCCCACGACCTGAAGGATCGTCATGGCGGCCTGGGTCAGGACGGCCCCCGGCCACCAGCCCGGCCGCGGCGGTCGCCCAGGAGGCAGTCCGGCCCGCGCCGCCAGTTCGTCGAGCGCCTCGGGCAACCCCTGTGAGCCCCGTACGGCCGCCTCGCGCACCGCCTGCGCCCACGGCGCGGGCAGCCCGGCCGAGGCCCGGTCGGCCAGCGTCCGTACCGCCTGTTCGACGCGCTGGCGGGCCGTGGCCTCCTCGTCCTCCTGCGTGCGCAACGGGAGCCGCCCCGTGGGGGTTTCGTACCGGTCCTGGTACCAGCGCCACAGCCGCAGCCAGGGCGTCCCGCACGCGCGGTTGGCGTTGCGCAGCCACGCGCGCTCGGCGGCCTCGCCCGCCGCGGTGGCGCCCACCGCGTCCGCGAGCCGTCCGGCGAACTCGTCGCGCGCCTCCTCGCTGAGGCCGGTGCGCCGCCGGGTGGCGTAGACGGGCCGCAGGTCCATCGCGGCGGCGTCCAGGTCGGCCGAGATACGGCGCGCAGGGGCGCCACGCTCCGCGACGAACTGGCCGAGCGACTCGCGCAGTTCACCGATGCCGTCCCCGGTGAGGGCGGACAGCGCGAGCACGGTGGCGCCCGGTTCGCCGTACTCGCCGAGCGCGATGCCATCCTCGTCGAGGAGTCGTCGTAGGTCGTCGAGGACCTGCTCGGTGGCCTCTCCGGGCAGCCGGTCGATCTGGTTGAGGACGACGAACATGACCTCCGCGTGGCCCGCCATCGGCCGCAGATAGCGCTCGTGCAGCATGGCGTCCGCGTACTTCTCGGGGTCGACGACCCAGATGACCGCGTCGACGAGCGCCAGGACGCGGTCCACCTGCTCCCGGTGCTGCACGGCCGCCGAGTCGTGGTCGGGCAGGTCCACCAGGACGAGCCCGCGCAACTGCGCCTCCGCCTCGGCGCTCTGCAACGGCCGCCGCCGCAGCCGGGGCGGGATGCCGAGGCGCTCGATGAGGCCCGCGGCCCCGTCGCTCCAACTGCACGCGATGGGGGCCGCGGTCGTGGGCCTTCGTACGCCGGTCTCGGAGATCGCGACGCCGGCGAGCGCGTTGAACAGCTGCGACTTGCCGCTGCCCGTCGCGCCCGCGATGGCCACGACGGTGTGCTGCCCGGACAGCCGGCGCCTCGCGGCCGCCTCGTCCAGCACCCGCCCGGCCTCGGCGAGGGTCCGGCTGTCGAGCCGGGTCCGCGAGAGCCCCACCAGCTCCCGCAACGCGTCGAGCCGCGACCGCAGATGACCGTCGTAGGCGAGCGGGGCGGCCATCGCCTGCGCGCTCGGCCCCCTGGTCTCCACGACGGGCGGGGGTACGTACCCGGGCGCGACGGTCCCGTCCTCGGCCACGCGGCGTGCGATCAGCCCGTCGTCCCAGACGCTCGCGCCTTCGACGGAGGCGGATACGGATGCGGCGGCGGACTCCGTACGACTGTGGGTGTCGTCGTCCTTACGTCCGCTGCCGGCGTCGGTGTCAGCGCTCGCACCCGTGCGGTTCTCGTCGTCCTCTCCGAGGGGGTGGCCGTCCGAAGTGCCCTCTACAGGGGGGCTGTTTTCGGATGCGTCCCCTACAGGGAGGCCGTTTTCAGAAACGCCCTCTTCAAGGGACCCCTTTTCCGGACGCCCGTCCGCGCTCTCGGTCTCCCCAACCTGATCGGCATGATCCGTGTGATCCATGTGGTCGGCGTGATCCGTGTGGTCCTGGTCAGTGATGGCGGTCACCGGTCACCTCTCCTTCTGCAGTACGGACAGCGCGGCGATGAGTTCGGCCTGGGGTTCGGGGTGTACGTCGAGTGCGTCGAGGGGCGCGAGGCGGCGCTCGCGCTCCGTGTGGATGACGCGGTCCACGTACTCGGCGAGCAGCCGCCCGCCCCGGTCGCGCAGCCGCAGCGCTCCGTGCGCGCCGATCCGCTCGGCGAGCCCCTCACCGGCCGAACGCGCCCTGCGTCCGCCCAGGAGCGCGGTGGCGACCAGTACGGCGACCACCTCGGGGTCCGGCGCGACGGTGCGGTCGAGGTCGCGCACCTCCTCCTCGGCGTACTCCTCCAGTTCGCGCCGCCAGCGCCGTACCGCCATCCCGATGCGGTGCTCGGCGCTCTCCAGGGAGGGGTCGCGGTCGGCGAGTCCGGGGGCGCCCGCCGCGGGTTCGCGCCGCCAGTTCTCGTCGACGCGCTCGTCGGCGGCGGTGACGGCGCACAGCAAGAGGGCCGCCAGGCTCTCCATGAGGGCGTCGAGGAGCTCACCGGCGGAGCAGTCGACCGGGAACGCGCGCCAGCGCTTCAGCGCGTCCCCCGCGAGCACGGCGCCCGCCTGCAACCGCCCTCGTACGCGCGCGTGCTCGCTGTCGTAGGCCGCGTCGACGGCGGAGGTGAGCCGGAGGGCGGCGGCGTACTGCGCGGCGGCGGCGCTGGCCAGTTCGGGCATCCGGGACTTGAGCGAGTCGAGGACGCCGTACGCGGTGCGGGCCAGGGTGTGCTGCCGGTTGGCGGGGTCCTGCACCTGGTGGATGAGCCAGTTCCGCAGCGAGGCGACGGCGGTGGCCGGCAGCAGCCCGCCGCCCCAGGCCGACTCGGGGAGTTCGGGCACGGTGAAGCGCGGTACGTCGCCGAGGCCGGCCTTGGTGAGCAGCGCCGCGTACTGCCGGGACACCTCGGAGGCGACCTGGTGCGGGACGCGGTCCAGGACCGTCACGAGGGCGGCGTCGTACTCCTTGGCGGTACGCAGCAGATGCCAGGGGACGGCGTCGGCGTAGCGGGCGGCCGTGGTGACCATCACCCAGATGTCGGCGGAGCAGATGAGTTCGGCGGCCAGGACGCGGTTGTCGGCGACCAGGGAGTCGATGTCGGGGGCGTCGAGGAGGGCGAGGCCGCGCGGGAGGGTCTCGGCGGTCTCGACGCGCAGTACGCGCGCGGGGTTCTCACCCGGGAGCAGCAGGTCGTCCCCGGGTTCCTGGTGGGGCACCCACACGCGCGTGAGGTCGGGCAGCACCCTCATGCCGCTGAACCAGTGATGGTCCTCCGGATGGCAGACCAGGACCGGCGTGCGCGTGGTCGGCCGCAGGACGCCCGCCTCGCTGACCCGCCGCCCCACAAGGGAGTTGACGAGGGTCGACTTGCCGGCACCGGTGGAACCGCCCACCACGGCCAGCAAGGGTGCTTCGGGCTCTCGCAACCGGGGCACCAAATAGTCGTCGAGCTGTGCGAGCAGTTCGTCGCGGTTGGCACGCGCGCGTGGAGCCCCCGCCAGGGGCAGCGGGAAGCGTGCGGCGGCGACACGGTCGCGCAGGGCGGAGAGTGCGTCGAGCAGCTGAGGCCGTACGTCCAAGGTCACCACATGCGAAGAATGCCCAATTTTAGGGGAATTCTGAAGCATATGAGCATGTCTGCGCGCCGACCGGACACAAGGGATGGAAGGGATGACTGGGACGCGGGCACAGTCCAGGCATAACGAGTGCACAACACCCGGGGCGTGAGGCGCCAAAAGCGATGCACGATTCGTACCTGCCTGCGATTATCAGGACCGCTTCACCGAACCTCCACATCGAGCCACGGAGGCGAAGCAACAGGGACAAGGACGCGGGAGCCCTATCCTTGTCCCCGGCAACGTCACGGATCAGCCCACACCCGGGCAGCACCAGACACGAGGCCACCACACCGGCCCCCGTAGCTCAGTGGATAGAGCAGGCGCCTTCTAAGCGCTTGGCCGCAGGTTCGAGTCCTGCCGGGGGCGCACCGTCTCCGCCCTCCTTCGGGAGGGCGTTTTTGCTGTTCACGATGCCCCGCTCGCCGTCCTACTGACCGGCGGCGACCCCAGTGACGTCACCCAGTTCCCGCCCCTGCTCGACGCGATCCCGTCGGTTCGCCGACGGGTAGCGCCGGTTGCCCTCGCGGACATCAGGGAGCCGATCCACGCACTGCGCCTTGAGGGTGTTCGTCACGTGCGGCGGTGTCCATCGCCCCCTCTGAAGCCCGACCCGATGGCGCCCGATGGCACCCGATGACCGAGGGCGCCAACCACACGGCGGACCGGACCGACCGATCGGAAGGCCCCTCGACGGTTGCTTACCGGAGGATCCTCCGTTAACGTCGTTAACATTCCGGGGACCTCCGGTTCGCGTCACCGTGCCACCGCGTGACGCTGCGTCAGTACGGATGGTGGAGGCATCATGGACGACCCAACGGGCGTCAGGCGGCGCGGATTTCTCGCCGGCGCGGCCGGTACGGCAGGCGCCCTCGCCGTCCCGGGCGCAGGGGGCGACGGACGCGCCCAGGCGGCATCCGACCCGGCCCCGCAGGACGGCGGCACACGCTTCGCCGTCAACGGGCAGGACGTGGAGCTGGAGTTGGACGCGCGCGTCACCCTGCTGGACGCGCTGCGTGAGCGACTGGCCCTGACCGGCACCAAGAAGGGCTGCGACCGCGGGCAGTGCGGGGCGTGCACCGTCCATATCGACGGACGGCGGGTACTGGCCTGTCTGACGCTCGTCGCTTCGGTGCACGGCAAGCAGGTCACGACGATCGAGGGGCTGGCCGACGGCGAGCAACTGCACCCCATGCAGCAGGCGTTCGTGGACTGCGACGGACTCCAGTGCGGGTTCTGCACCCCCGGCCAGATCATGTCGGCGGTGGGGCTGGTCCAGGAGGAAAGGGCCGGGAGCGACGAGGAGATCCGCGAGCACATGTCCGGCAACATCTGCCGGTGCAGCGCCTACCCCAACATCGTCGACGCCGTACGGAAGGGAGCGCGCTGATGCGGCCCATCGAGTTCGTGACAGCGGCGGGCTTGGAGGACGCGCTGCGCCGGTTCGACGCCGGCACGGCCTATCTGGCCGGCGGCACCACCCTCGTCGATCTGATGAAGCTGGAGGTGATGACCCCGAGCAAGGTGCTCGACATCGACCGGCTGCCGCTGAGAGGGATCCACCAGCGCCGCGACGCCCTGCACATCGCGGCCATGGAGCGGATGAGCGACGTAGCCGCCGACAAGACCGTCGTACGGGACTACCCGGTGTTGTCCCAGGCCCTCGCGCTCAGCGCGTCGGGACAGCTGCGGAACATGGCCAGCATCGGCGGCAACCTGCTCCAACGCACCCGCTGTTCCTACTTCAGGGACATCACCTCCGCCTGCAACAAGCGCGAACCCGGCACCGGCTGCCCGGCGCGGGACGGCGTCAACCGCGGACACGCGATCTTCGGTACGAGCGAGTCCTGCGTCGCGACCCATGCCAGCGACCTCGCAGTGGCGCTGGTCGCCCTGGACGCCTCCGTGGTCCTGACCGGACGTGCGGGCTCACGCACGCTGCGGCTGGACGACTTCTACCGCGTTCCCGGCGACACCCCGCACCTGGAGAACCACCTGGGGCCGGGGGAGATCCTCACCGAGGTGGTCGTGCCGAACCTGCACTGGGCCCGCCGCTCGACCTACCTCAAGGTCCGCGACCGGCAGTCCTACGAGTTCGCCCTCACCTCCGCGGCCGTGGCCGTCGACCTGCGGGGCCGCACCGTCCGGGGCGCCCGGATCGCGGTCGGCGGCGTGGGCACCAAGCCCTGGCGGCTGCCCGCTGTCGAACAGGCCCTGCTCGGACGGCAGTTGCGCGAGTCGGCGGTCGTCAAAGCGGTGGAGCACGCCGCCGACGGGGCGGTCCCGCTCCCGTACAACAAGTTCAAGCCGGCTCTGCTGCGCCGAACGCTCGCACGGGCCCTGATGGATCTGGCGAACTGACATGACACAGAGCCTCATCGGTACCCCGGTCAACCGGGTCGACGGCCGCGCCAAGGTCACCGGAGCCGCCGCGTACGCGTCGGACCACGTCCTGCCGCGGATGGTCCACGGCCATCTGGTGCTCAGCACGATCAGCCGCGGCACCGTACGTGCCGTCGACGCCGACCGGGCACGAACCGCCCCCGGAGTGATCGCCGTCTACAGCCCCTTCGACCCGCTGCGGCTGTCTCCGCAGTCACCGGGCGGAGCCGCCGAAGCCTTCGGCGAGATGCGGCCACCGCTCCAGGACCGCGAGGTGCGTTATCGCGGACAGGTCATCGGGCTGGTCGTCGCGGAGAGCATCGAACAGGCCCGGGACGCCGCCGCGTTGATCACGGTGGACTACCGGTCCGAACCCGTCGACCTGTCCTTCGAGGAGAACCTCGACGACGCCGAGGAACTCTCCTATCCGCCCTCCGTGGTGGTGCCCTCCGCGCAGGCCGTCGAGGAGGCCTGGGCCACCAGCCCGGTCCGGCTGCGGCAGACGTACCGTCAGCCCGCCGAGCACCACAACGCGATGGAGCCGCACGCGGCCGTCGCGCGATGGGACGGCGACACCCTCACCCTCCACACCGGCACCCAGGGCCCTGCCCTGCACGCCATCGAGATCGCGACGGGGCTCGGTGTCGAACCGGACCACGTGCACGTGGTCAGCCCGCACGTCGGCGGCGGTTTCGGCGGCAAGGCCACGACCTGGTCACCCACCCTGCTGGCCGCCGCCGCGGCCCGTGCGCTGAACCGCCCGGTCAAGGTCGTGGTCAGCCGGGAACAGCTGTACACCGTGACCGGCCACCGGGCCGCGTCGATCCAGACCGTCGGGCTCGGCAGCGACCGGGACGGACGGCTCCACGTCATCCGGCACGACGGGTACTGCCGCGGCTCGGTCATCGGCAACGGCTTCGAGGCGCCCGCCCTGGCATCCCTGCGCAGCTACCGCGTGCCGAACGTCGCCGCCCGCAACTACACGCTGAAGCTGAACATCCCGCCGGTCACGATCATGCGCGCCCCGGCCGAACAGCCGGGCTCCTTCGGCCTGGAGTGCGCGATCGACGAGCTGGCCGTGGAACTGGGCATCGACCCGCTGGAGATCCGCCGCCGCAACTTCGCCGACGTCCATCCCGGCGAAGGGCTGCCCTGGTCGAGCAACCACCTGGAGGAGTGCTACCGCATCGGCGCCGAACGCATCGGCTGGCACCGCCGTGGCGCCGCTCCCGGCACCACCAAGGACGGCGACTGGCTGGTCGGCCTGGGCATGGCCACCTCGGGGCTGGGCTCTGCGCCGGCCTTCAGCGTGAGTGTGCGCGTGGCGTTCCGCCGCGAGGGCACGGCGGCCGTCGGCACAGCCAACGCCGACATCGGCACGGGCATGCGTACGGTCCTTGCGGTCATGGCGTCCGACGCCCTCGAGCTGCCGCTGTCCCGCATCACGACGGAGCTGGGGGACTCCACGCTGCCCACCACCGAAGCCTCGGCCGCCGGGGCGATCGGCTCGGAGGGGACGGCGAGCGTGGCCCCGGCCGTGCCCCCGGCGGCGAAGGCCGCGATCGCCGCACTCATCGAACACGCGGTGACCCATCCGCGCTCCCCCTTCCACGACATGGCCACCGGCGATCTGCACTACAGCGCCGGCACGCTCTCCGGGAACGGGCGGTCCCTGCGCTTCACCGAACTCCTGGCACGCACGGCGACCCCGGCGGTGGAGGCGGTGGCGACGACACCGGAGGCACCGGCCGAGAGCGAGGTGTCCTTCCAGTCCTTCTCCGCGCACTTCTGCGAGGTCAGGGTCAACCGGTGGACGCGCGAGCCCCGGCTGTCCCGGTTCGTGAGTGTCGTGGACGCCGGCCGGATCATCAGCGAGAAGACCGCCCGCAGCCAGATCGTCGGCGGAGTGATCTGGGGCCTCGGCCAGGCGTTCCTGGAGGACGCCCATCTGGAGACCGACACCGGCCGTATCGCCAACGCCAACCTCGCCGACTACATGGTGGCCGTGAACGCCGACGTCCCCCCGATCGACGTCCACTTCCTCGACTACCCGGACACGGACGTCAGCCCGGTCGGCGCCCGCGGGATCGGCGAACTGGGGGTGATCGGCGCCGCGGCGGCCATCGCCAACGCGGTGCACCACGCGACCGGAACACGCGTCCGGGACCTGCCGATCACCATGGAGAAGCTCCTCTGAGGGCGCTCCCCATGGGCACAAGATCACGCCGACCGCAATGACGTCCAAGGAGACCGGGAGATGCTGGACATCGCCGAGGAGTTGAACCGGTGGGTCGAGCGGGGCCGTGACTTCGCCGTGGCCACCGTTGTGTCCGTCGGCGGCAGCGCCCCGCGTCAGCCGGGCGCGGCCCTCGCGGTGGACGCCGACGGCACGGCGATCGGCTCGGTCTCCGGCGGTTGTGTGGAAGGCGCGGTGTACGAGCTGTGCCTACAAGCCCTCAAGGACGGCGAGAGCGTCCTGGAGCGCTTCGGATACAGCGACGAGGACGCCTTCGCCGTCGGTCTGACCTGCGGTGGCGTCATCGACATCCTGGTGACCCCGGTCCGGGCCGGCGATCCCGTCCGGCCGGTGGTCGCCGCCGCGCTGTCTGCCGCCGCGCGGGGGGAGGCGGCGGCGGTGGCGCGGATCGTCTCCGGGCCTACGGAGCTGACCGGCCGCGCGCTGATGGTCCGGCCCGACGGCTCGTACGAGGGTGGCTTCGGCGCCCATCCGGAGCTGGACCGCACCATCGCCGCTGAGGCGGGTGCGTTCCTGGACGCGGGCCGCACCGGCACTCTGGAGATCGGTGAGCAGGGTTCGCGCTGCGGGGCTCCGCTGACGCTGCTGGTGGAGTCGTCGGTGCCGCCGCCCCGGATGATCGTGTTCGGTGCGATCGACTTCGCGTCGGCGCTGGTGCGGATCGGGAAGTTCCTGGGCTATCGCGTGACGGTGTGCGACGCGCGTCCCGTCTTCGCCACCGCCGCCCGTTTCCCGGAGGCGGACGAGATCGTCGTCGAGTGGCCCCACAAGTACCTGGAGCGGACGCGAGTCGACGGCCGTACCGTCC